>JACMOT010000568.1 GCA_014377915.1 Tardiphaga sp. | reverse complement strand
TTGGAACAAAAACGCTCAGCGGATTTTCGGCTACACGAAGGCAGAGGCGATGCACCGAAAGGTCGCTGACCTTATCATTCCTCCTGATCGGCGTGCGGCACATCAGCACGGGATGGATCGCTACCTTAGTACCGGGGCGACAGCAATACTTGGAAAGCGCATGAAGCTTCGGGCGATGCGCCGGGACGGTCTCGAGTTTCCTGTGGAACTTGCAGTCACAATATACAGTGGGATCGGCACTCAATACTTCATTAGCTTTTTGCGTGATCTTACGGAAGAAACTGAGACAGCTGCGAAGTTAGAAATATTAAGTGCTAGATTATTGCAACTATCGCGTCTTAATGCTATGGGAACAGCAGCTTCAATGATTGCTCATGAACTCAATCAGCCGCTTGCAGCCGCAAGTAATTACCTAGCGGCTTGCCAGCACCTAGCGAGAAGTTCCAAAATCGAGGAAACTTCTCGTCTAAGTGATGGCTTATCGAAGGCACATGAAGCCATTGTCCGTGCCGCGACTGTCGTTAAGACTGTACGAGAGGTCATTGCAAAACCTGCCACTCCACACGAAATAATTGACTTAAATACGCTCTTAAATACGACGAAAAAAATCGTTGAAGCAACCTTGCCGGTGCCCACCGAGATTAGGCTCGATCCCGATGCACTATTTATCGTAGCGAATAAGGGGCAAATCGATCAAGTGATTTTGAATCTTATAAAAAACGCGGCAGAGGCCATAATTGAGCAGCCAGACCCAAAGATCGTGTGTTCGTCAAAGCGTATTGGGCGAATGGTGGAAATTCGTATCCAGGACAACGGCCCCGGACTCAGTAAGGAAACCCAAGAAAACCTGTTCGCGCCTTTCAAGTCCAGTAAGAAAGACGGCTTGGGCCTTGGTCTAACTATTTGCCGCACGATCGTCGAAGAACATGGGGGAAGGCTATCGGTCGAAACGGACGCGCGCGGAACAGCTTTCTGTTTCAAACTGCAAGCCATTTGATTGCTTCCGCGCGGAAGTAATGGCCAGTCGCTAAGAGCGCTTTTTTAGCGCAATCTCCGCTAATGGTGAAAAGAGGTTTGGCCGCTTCCCATCCGAATATACAACATGCCGTCACAAAGTGGGGTATCACATGGGCGACGGAAAAGTTTGCCAGCATTCTTTGTTAAGTACCTTCATAATTGGCGGACCAAGCGTTTGGACGCCTCCCGCTGCTGCAACCTCCAATCTGAAGTGCCCGGCACCCTCGCTTTCATCGAGAGATACAGTCAAACGCTACATCGTGCGGAGCGAAGAGGAATGGGCTAAGTCTGTTGCGACCAATGATGCGTCGGTAGTCAGGCGTATTTTAGCCGACGACTTCGTGTGGGTCCTCGACGGCCGATTGCTCGACAAGAAGACCGCCGTTGCAGAGGCGGCAGAGGGCCCAGGGCCCTTTCTCGCCAACGAACCCGATTATGTCCACGTCCGCTTCTTCGGACATACTGCTGTGGCGCAAGGTAGCGAGACCTGGACGAAAACGGGCGAGCGACACCGCACGTTCGTCTGGACCGCCACCTTGGTCAATCGAGGCGGCTGCTGGCAGATCGTTAATTCGCAGGACACGGTCGTTGCGATTACCGATAAATAGCCTGCTTGTGAGAAGGCTGCGGCGCCGGTGATCGTCCGGGTATGGCGCTTGCCGCCAGTCAGCTTTACGCTAGATAGCCGTTGGGAAAGCGAAGCTGTTGCTTCCCACGTCAAGTCTTCGTCCACTAGTTCGGCCATTCTGCGGTGATCGACCCAATTCGTGCGAGAAGATGGGTCAACTCTATGGGTTTTTCTAATACGGCGGCAACGTTCGCGCTCAACGTTTCGGAAGTCAGGGTAGGTTCGGCACTCCCCGACGCAAGGATGATTGCAATAGTCGATTCGCGCTTGCGAAGGAGGTGAGCCAGTTCGATGCCGTTCATGCCCGGCATCTGCACGTCGCAGATCAAGATTCCGTGTTCGGTCTGTCCGCGCTCCAGAAATTCACTCGCGCTAAGATAGTCTGTTACTTCAAAGCCGATTATCTGCAGACAGAAAACGAGCGATGTCCGCACCGCATCATCGTCATCGACAACCTGAATTGATACCGAAGTGTTCAATGCGCCAACGTCCGAAACATGGATGGGAGCTCAAATCGGAATGAAACGGGTAGGCCGACCTCCACTACGATTCGCGTAATACGTATCTTTACGTAGTAATAATCGCCGCTTTTGGCCGGGTCAATCGACGTCCCGTAACCGCCAAGGCGTGCTGGCCAGCAAGCGTCACGAGCGAGTTCAAACCGCTTACGATATCATTAGCAAACGTCCTACTGCGGGCGGATCACATTTTACGTTAAATGACCGAAATTGGGCGCTTGCTGCCGGTCCGCTTTTCATCCCGAAACCAGCCGTGCCGCTTCCAGGCGGATCAACGCGGCGGGGACGATCCGAACGGCGATAAGTGGTGGTTAGCTGCCGTTTGCTGAAGGACGGTTTCTGCGTTTGGTTTGTAAACGAGCCGGACCCGGAGCTTGTTTCAAGTCTGCCGCGACTTCGGCGAGGTCGGCTCGAAGGTCAGGTACAGTCTCGGAAACGTGTTCAATGAGCCGGGCAAATCGCCTTCGGTGAGCGCGGATTAATGCAAGCGGAGCTAGCCGCATTATTGTTCTAGCGGTATCGTCCATCTTTCGCGCTGCTATTGCCAGCTTCGCGTAGTTCTGACCCGTCGGCTGTACGGCATAGCGGACGACATGCACCCACGCCTCGGCGGTTGGTTTGTGGGCACAGATTGTCCGGATCGCATCAAAGACATTTACGCCGCCGTGCGACGCGACCGTTACTTCAAAAAGCCAAACATATAGAAGGTCGGCACCATCGCCGTAGGTGGAAATCGTGCGTAGTTTTGCTCTTGGGAATTCCCGCCCCGCAAGCAACGCATCTGCGATGTCCCAGCCATCCATGCGCGCAAGATAGCGGTTCCACGAAGGTCCGCTAGTGGGCGGGAACGGTCTGGCCGCCTTTGATCCCGGAACCTGTCAGTCCGCTTTCAGGCAGGTCGCATCGATAGATGGCATCGGAACGGCGATAGGTGGTGGAGTGCGGACAGGCGGCTTTTGGCGCGGAAGCCAGCATGGCGAACGCCCCGAAAACGATTGAAAAACGGAAAGGCGGTAACGCCTATTAACCGTTTGGGCTTATTCCTTGGTAATGATCCAGTCCAATTCACGCGTCGCCCATCTCGTGTGTCTGGCATTGCCGCCTGTGAGTACGGGCATCGGCTATTATCTAGCGGCTATCACATCGCTTTTTCTTACTGGCGGGCATGACGGAATTGCGATGCTCTGGCCCGCAAGCGGTATCCTGTTCGCTGCGTTGATGGTCGTACCGCGACAGCGTGCTGGCTGGTATCTCGCCGCTGCGGCGCTGGCGAGCCTTGCCGCCAATCTCCAATCCGGGACTACAGTGTTCGTTTCGATAGGGTTTACCGTCGCGAACATTATGGAGTCCGCTTTTGGAGCGTGGCTCCTGCTGACTCGGAGCAAGTGTCGCGTCTCCTTCGCTGATCCCGGTGGGCTCACCTGCTTCTGCATGGCGGCAACCGTCGCAACGGTTCTTAGTGCCACGGTTGCCACGAGCATGGCATCGGTCGCGTCGATCGGCTTCTGGTTTTCCTGGTTCTCGACGGACCTACTCGGAATACTCGTCGTGACGCCCCTGATCCTGATCATCAGTCGATCGATTCATCGCGATCGGCTCCGCGCTGGGCTGGCAGCTGCGCCCAAGGCCGTCGCGGTGTTCGCGATCGTCGCGATCGTCGCCGGCCTCACTTTCTCGCAGTCAAGCTACCCACTTCTTTTCATGCCGATGTTCGCGGTTCTCATCGCGGCGTTCCGATTAGGGCCACTGGGTGCGGCGGGCGGCGTGCTGATCGTTGCCGCTGTCAGCTCGATAGCAATCGCCCGCGGGGCCGGCCCGCAGGCGCTTGTCCATGCCGACCCGATGGGCCGAAGCCTTTTCCTGCAATTCTATCTCCTCATGCTATTCGCAGCGGCGCTACCAGTCGCGGCATTGCTCGCGGCCCGGCATCAGCTGCTTGATCATCTCGCTACGAAGATGCGTCTCCTCCAGCTTGCCGAAAGCGCCGCGCATGTCGGTCACTGGCGGCTCGATATTGCGGCGCAGACGGTCACCTGGTCAGAGGAACTGCTTCGAATACATGGCCATGACGACGATGAGCCTCTGTCAGTCGAAGCGGCCATCAATGCCTATCATCCCGATGACCGGGAAAGGGTGGCCGCACAAATCACAGACTCGATCGAACAGTGCCGCGGCTTCGAGTTCACCGCGCGCATTGTCCGGTCCGATGGCGAGGTGCGGCATGTCTTTTCGAAGGGTGAGATCGACCGAATGGGGGAGGACAAATCATTCGGGCTTTTCGGCATCCTCCAGGACATCACGACGCAGGTCGAACACGAGGCGGCGATTGAGGAAGCGCGCTCGCATGCCGAAGCGGCAGCGCGCGAAGCGACGATCCTCGCAGAAACCGACCTACTGACCGGGATCGCCAACCGGCGCCGAACCACCTTTGTTCTCAATCAGGCGATATTAGCCTCCCAGCAGACGGGACGGCCGCTCTCGATCGCCATATTGGACGTAGACCATTTTAAGCGGATCAACGACACTTACGGCCATCAGACGGGTGACGAGGTGCTGAAGCGGATCGCAGGCGATGCCGCCGGCGAGTTGCGCAGCGGTGATACCGTGGGGCGCTTCGGCGGCGAAGAGTTCTTGATCGTCCTGCCGGATGCGACGGCGCAGACAGCGCTTTTGGTCGCCGAGCGCGTACGCCTTGCCATCGAGGCTGGAGGCAGCACTCCTTGCGTGACGATAAGCGTCGGCGTCGCAGAATTAGCGTGCGGCGAGCGAAGCGAAACGCTTCTAAAGCGTGCCGATAAGGCGTTGTATGTCGCAAAGAACGAAGGCCGTAATACGATGCGGTTCGCTGCCTGATCCGCGGAATCGGATCGTCATTTTTCCGAACAGCGATCAAGCTGACCTGCGCCTTCCGGAATGGTACGGTAGAACGAGAAAAGGCGCTCGCGACGCACTTGGTGCGCTTTCGCATATTGCCGGGTCAGCACGGCTGATCAGACCACCGCCAATCAAATTCGAGAAATCGAGGCGCTAGGATTTCGGATCGAACCGCAATGAGTGATCTCTGAAGCCTTGTTGGGTTGGGTTCAGTTATATCTATATGTGTCGCGTATAGCAGGTGGCACTTCGCGCCTGGACGTCATGGCCGGATCGCCGACTGCGGCACGTCAATCGGTGCCTCATTATTATGGCGAGCAAGAGTACCAGTGATGAGAGATTGCAGCGCGACCCCGTCTCCCGCCCAGTTTCTCATGCCGGGCTGCCAATTGCTACCGATCTGCACATCGGTCTCGATCAGCGGAAAGAGGTCGGCTTCTTCGCGGTCGATCTTGACGATCATTCGCATTACCATCGTCTTGACGGAGGCTTGGAATTCCGGCCAATTGTTCGCGACCTGCGCCGCGTCCCATTTTTCCACATGTGCCTTGTACAACGAATGCAACTGCTCAACCCCGCGTTTTGCCTTTTCGTTCGCCGCCCTGACCTCGGGCCGTGGGTCCGCAGCGAGCGGAATGAAAAGATGGCGCTCCTCATAGGCGAGATGGAGGTGGACCATTCTTGCGAGGCCCCATCGCCGACGGGCTAGTTCCGAGAAATCGCATGGTTCCGCAGTGGAGACGAGTGCCACAAGGTCGGCACCCAATGAGCGAAGCTTCGAATGTTCGTGCAGCAACCGGACAACGTGCATTCTTGTCCTTTCCAAGGTTGGGCGGCGACCTAGGAGAAGATCGCCGACCGAGTTGCTTCCAGCCGTTTCGGCGACGGCTTAGACGAGAAAGCGTCTCCCGCATCAAAACTAGATGGCACTGCAATAGTCACCATAACCTTAGCGAACAGGGCCGTAGTTTTACGGAGTTGGCGAAAGTGGTTGCCGGCTCGCGGTCGGCAAATGGGTTACAAGACGAAAATCATGCCCCAATATCGGACCGAAATAGGTGTCGTTTCAGAAATTTGCCCACTCTCGGGCAGTTTCCGAATTGCGCGCGCGCGCAGTGAGCTTGGTACCGTTTACAGCTGAAAGGCGAAGGGCGACATCTGAGGCGACCCCGACCGGGCGCCCCGCAATTCGTGTAAGGGTGGGTGTGCGGTCCAGTCTGAACTTCGCCGCCTGGCCAGCCAGGGCTGCCACCTCGGAAGTCAGACTGCGCGCCGCGGCAGAGGTCTCCTCGACCATCGCGGCGTTCTGCTGCGTTGCCTGGTCCATACTACCGACGGCAGCACTGATTTCGCTGACCGCCGACGATTGAGCGACATTGTCATTGGCCATTTCGGCGAGCAGCTTGTGCACTTCGGCGACATCGCCGGAAATATCGGAGAAAGCCCCGTCGACCCTTTCGACCGCCTGTACTGCCGTGACGATCTCGGTCTGCGTTACGCTGAGCTGGTCGCGCGCGCGCTTTGCTTCCTCCTCTGCGCGCATTGCAAGCGCTGAAACAAGGTCGGCCACGACCGCAAAACCGCGGCCCGCATCGCCAGCGCGGCCAGCTTCGACGGCGGCGTTCATAGCCAACACGCGCGTCTGGAAGGCAATCTTGTCGAGACCCTCGATGACGTCATCGATGCCCTTGGCGCTGTCGCTGACCCGGGTCATCGCGGCCGTCGCCGTTTCAGCGGTCTTCCGGCCCGATCCGACCGAGGCGATTGCCCGATCGGCGCGGGCGACAGTGCCCTGAGCTGCGGTAGCTGACGCTTTTAGGCGGCCTTCGATCTGAACCAGTGCAGCGCTCGTCTCCTCGAGGCTGGCGGCGTTGCTTTCGGTGCGGCGGGCGAGATCCTCCGAAGCCTGAGCAATTTCCGACGAACCGGTGCGGATTGCCTCGGTGCCCTTCGAGACTCCGCCTATCACGTCACGCAAGTTGGAGAGCGCTTGGTTGAAGCTAGCTTTCAGCGCGGCATAGGATGCCGGGAAGTCGGCGGTAATATCAGCTGTCAAATCGCCATCGGCGAGCTTTTCCATATTGTGCGACATGGTGCGAACAATATTTGAGTTGCGCTCTGCTTCGGCGTTCTGGGCAATCTGCGTCGCGGCTGCTTCCTTGAAGGTGAACATGGCTTTGGTCAGCCGCCCGACACAATCTGAGTAGCCTGTGAATTCAATGGGCGACGTCAGATCACCGGCCGCTAGCGCTTCCATCCGCACGACTGTTGCAACATAAGGCCCAGCAATCGCCTCGCGGAAAACGATGCAGGCTATCCCTGAAATTACCGTGGCACCTGCCCCGATTATCCAGACCGCAGCTCCGCCAAACAGCACGGGCGCGACGGCCACTAACGCTGTCAGGCTCCAGAGCATCCCAAATGCAACAAGCAGTTTAAGGCGGACGGGGGCAGCCTCTTTGAACCAGCGCATCTGCTCTCTCTTTCTCTCCCTGTATGGCCGATCAGTCGACCACGCTGACATCCATTCTAGGAGACCATGAGCAAACCGACACTTCTGGCCGTGCAATTATGCATGAGTTGCGCATCCTGAACGACGAAAATTGCAGCCGCTCGCGACCGGAAGCTTGCCACTTTCGAGAGGATCGTGCCGCTACCGTCGAACGGCTCTGGCTAGGAGAATGAATGGATTGATCGTCGCAAGGGTAGTGGCTCGGTGTTTCGATCACTCCGTCTGGAGCCCGTCTTTGCGCATGGGGAGCGACCAGCGTATCTGGTCACGCAGCAACGCTTCCAAGTCCTCGGCACCCACAACATATGCGGTCGCCCTCTTTCGAAGCAACGCCGCCAGCACTGACTCTCGGCTTTGGGGCGGTCGCTCGCCTTTACGACCACGACTGAGCGCCTGCGAAAGTCTCACGGATAACACGGTCATGTTGGGTTACGCCTTTTACACAAACCTTTGCCATTGCACGGCAAGATTTAAACCGCGTCTCGGATCTCGGTTAACCAAGCGTTAGCCGCACGGGCCCAGCAACGGCCGTTGCTCCCCATCTCAGAGGCGTGCTGAAAGGCTCCTGGGACAAGACGATGCTCAGTTCATTTGGAACTTTACCCATTGCTCGGCTTTTAAGCTT
>JACMOT010000567.1 GCA_014377915.1 Tardiphaga sp. | reverse complement strand
TTCGTACTTCTTGACCTGGCGCACCTGGGCCGCCTGGCCTTCGGGATCGAAATTGCGGTGGATCACGCCGAGACCGCCAGCCTGCGCCATGGCGATCGCCATGCGGGCTTCGGTGACGGTGTCCATCGCCGAGGCAATGATCGGAATGTTGAGCGGAATGGCCGGGGTCGCGAACGAGCGGATATCGGCATCGGACGGCAGGATGTCGGACAGGCCGGGCTTCAGCAACACGTCGTCGAACGTATATGCTTCGCGAATTTGGTGAACGACCGCCATTGCCAACTCCATTCAGCGGCAAAGTCGCCGCGCTATAACCTCGGGATGAGCCAATTGCCCGGCGATGCATGGCACCGTCGTCGAATCGAAGCCCATAGGGGGGTTGGCGGTGGTCGATAGCATGGTGTGATGACGATTCAAAGCGTTTGGGAGCCATGCACGGTATTTTGCGACCACGGCGACCGGATCTGACGGTTTGGACCTGTCGTTTCCCAGGGCATGTCAGACGCTTCTGGTCGCCCCTGGCCGCCTAATCGATCAAAAGATCGGTGGGCACGCCGAGCGCGCGTGAAAATTTCTTCTGCAGTCCGGCGGGTCCCTTGCGTCGGCCGGTCTCGATCTCCGACAAGTAGCTCTGACTGATGCCGACGGCGACGGCCAATTCGCCCTGTGTCATGTCCCGCCATTCGCGGATCGCCCGGACCGGATTGTCGCCACCGGCGAGACGGTCGGCTACCGATATCGGCAGCACAACCTCGCGGCCTTCCTTGACCGCACGAAGGGAGGCGCGAACCACCCGGCTGGCGTCGGCATCTTCCTGCGCCTCCGCGGCGAGCGCGACCAGCCGGTCATAATCGGCGCGGGGCAAAATCGCGAGATCGTCGCCGGCTGGCGTCTGGATGAACTGGACGTTGGCTCTGACGGTACCGGCCTTGGCCATGGTTTCCTCAATCATAGATGTCGCGGCGATGACCCACCGCATGAATGGTGATTTCTCGCCATCGACCGTGAACAACACGCGCCAATCGCCAACACGCAGCCTCAAACCCTCGACGCCCTTCAGCGCCTTGATGTCGCCGACGCCCGTTTCGGCATAACTCACTATCTTCAGATCGATCTGCGCGCGGGTAGCTGCGCTGAGCTTGCGCCACTGACGAGAAGCCGCGGACGTAAAGCCGATCTGTTTCATCTACGTTATCGCGTTGCGCGATTTATTAAATCGCATTACGCGATACCGCGTCAAGCCGTCAACTCCGCGTCGTGGAACCATACCGCCGCTCACGCAGCCGTTAGGAGCCATGCTCCTGTGGCCAATGGCCGCGCCGGCGACGGGATGTTAAAGCGCCCGCGCGCCGTCCTGAAGAATCACCGGCCTTGGCCCGACAGAGCCCCGGAAACGAAGAATTCTCCATGAACAAAGAACGATTGATCCCGCTCATCGTCGCGTCCGCGCTGTTCATGGAAAACATGGATTCGACGGTAATCGCGACCTCGCTGCCGGCGATCGCCGCCGATATCGGCACCAGCCCGCTGACGCTGAAACTGGCGATCACGTCCTATCTGCTGTCACTGGCGGTGTTCATCCCGGCGAGCGGCTGGACCGCCGACCGTTTTGGCGCCCGCGCGGTGTTCTCGATCGCCATCTGCGTCTTCATGGTCGGCTCGATCGGCTGCGCGCTGTCGGGCTCGGTGACCGATTTCGTCATCGCCCGCATCATCCAGGGCATCGGCGGCGCGATGATGACGCCGGTCGGACGGCTGGTGCTGCTGCGCTCGATCGACAAAAAGGGGCTGGTCAATGCGATGGCCTGGATGACGGTGCCGGCGCTGGTCGGGCCGGTGATCGGGCCGCCGCTCGGCGGCTTCATCACCACCTATTTCTCCTGGCACTGGATCTTCCTGATCAACATCCCGATCGGCTGCCTCGGCATCTTCCTGGCGCTGCGCTTCATCGACCCGATCCGCAGCGACAATCCGGAACGGTTCGACCTGTGGGGCCTGATCCTCGCCGGAATAGGACTCGGCGGTATCGCCTTCGGCGCTTCCGTCGCCGGCCTCGGCCTGCTGCCATGGCCAGTGGTCGCCGCTCTGATCGGGGTCGGGACGCTGTCGATGACCATGTATGTGCGACACGCCCGGCGCACCGCGTCGCCGGTGCTGGATTTTTCGCTGATGCGGCTGCAGACGCTGCGCGCCGCGATCATCGGCGGCTTCCTGTTCCGGCTCGGCATCGGCGCGCTGCCGTTCCTGCTGCCGCTGATGCTGCAGGTCGGCTTCGGCCTGTCGCCGTTCCGCTCCGGCCTGATCACCTTCGGCTCGGCGGTCGGCGCGATGGGCATGAAGACGCTGGCGGCGCGGATCCTGCGCACCTTCGGCTTCCGCAATGTGATGACCGTCAATGCCATTGCCAGTTCGGTCTTCCTCGCGGTCTGCGCGCTGTTCACGGTGACGACGCCGCTGACGCTGATGCTGGTGATCCTGGTGGTCGGCGGCTTCTTCCGCTCGCTGGAATTCACCGCCATCAACACCGTGGCCTATGCCGAGGTCGAGCCGGCGCAGATGAGCCGCGCCACCACGCTGGTCAGCGTCAACCAGCAGCTGTCGATCTCCGCCGGCGTCGCGGTCGGCGCGCTGTGCGTGGAATCCAGCATGCTGATCAAGGGCATGAGCGCCCTCACCGCGGCCGATTTCGCACCGGCCTTTCTGGTGGTGTCGCTGATCTCGGCGACCTCGGCCTACTTCTTCTGGCAGATGCCCGACGACGCCGGCCACGAAATCTCCGGCCGCAAGGTGATCGACATCGCCAGCCGCAAGGGCGCCGAAAACGCCGCCGCCAAACTCGGCTCCGAAGGTACCGAAGAAGCGCGCGACCAGAAGCTGGGATGATCGGGCGACGCAGGGGTAGCCCGCATGAGCGCAGCGAGATGGGGGAAGCCTGGAACTCCGAGGGCCCCGCATATCGCTACGCTCATGCGGGCTACATCGGCTGGTACTTGATAGGTTTCGCTTCGCTCCACCCACCGAACAGTCTGCAGCCTACTCTTCGCCCTGCCCCATGCGCTTCTCGCCGACGATACCCCTGAACCCGGTCGCCACCACGTAGCGCTCCGAGGAATCCTTGCGGCTGGAGGCCGGCTTGACGTGCTTCACCGCGGTGAAGTCGCGCTTCAGCTGCGTCATCAGCGTGGCGTCGGCACCTCTCTGGAAAACCTTGGCGACAAAGGTGCCGCCGGGTTTCAGTACGTCGGCGGCAAACGCCGCGGCGTCCTCGACGAGGCCGACGATGCGCAACTGGTCGGTCTTGCGGTGGCCGGTGGTATTGGCGGCCATGTCGGACAGCACCACATCGGCCTTGCCGCCCATCATCTCGAACAGCTTGGCGGGCGCGCCGTCGTCCAGGAAGTTCATCTGCGCGAAGGTGACGCCCGGGATGTTGGGCATTTCCAGCAGATCGATGGCGATCACCTGGCCGCGGCCTTCGGCCGATCCGATCCGCTTGGCGGCGATCTGGCTCCAGCCGCCGGGGGCGGCGCCGAGGTCGACCAGCGAGATGCCCGGCTTCAGAAAGCGGTATTTGTCGTCGATCTCGATGATCTTGTAGGCCGCGCGCGAGCGCAGGCCGTCGCGCTTGGCCTGCTGCACATAGGGATCGTTGAGCTGGCGCTCGAGCCAGAGTTTGGACGAGTGCTTGAGCCTGCCGGCGCTTTTGACGGTGACGTGCAGCCGCCCGGTAGTGTCTTTAGCCATATCGAGGTGCTTTTGTTCGGGTTGACGCGATCTCTAGCACACCGTGCCGGAAAAGGCGCACCCCATCAGGCGAGCCGGATCGCGCCATCCGCGCGCATCATTTCCACCAGCATGCCCTCACGCAGGCCGCGGTCGGCCACCCGCAGCCGCGGCAGCGGAAAGGCGGCGCGGATCGCGTCCAGGATGGCGCAGCCGGCCAGCACCAGGTCGGCACGTTCCGGGCCGACGCAATTATTGGCGGCGCGCTCCTGGAAATTCATTGCCATCAGCCCGGCGATGGTCGAATCGAGCTCCGCATGGCTCATCCAGACGCCGTCAACGCGGCGGCGGTCATAGCGCATCAGGCTGAGATGCACGCCGGCCAGCGTCGTCACCGTGCCCGAAGTGCCGAGCAGATGCATGCCGCCGAGGTCGCCGGCATGCTCGGCTGCGAACGGTGCCACATGCCGCGCCACCTCCTCGACCATCCCGGCGTAGCACTCCGGGCTGACCGACTGGCCGCCAAATTTCTCCGCCAGCGTCACCACGCCGAGCGGGATCGACATCCAGGCCTTGATGCGCGGCTTGGCGTCGGGATCGGCGGGGTCGCGTTCGATCCGCACCAGCTCGCTGGAGCCGCCGCCAATATCGAACAGGATCGCGCCGCGGCCGCCGGGATCGAGCAGCGGCGAACAGCCGATCACCGCCAGCGCGGCCTCGGTCTCGCGGTCGATGATCTCCAGCGTGATACCGGTGTCGCGCGCGACCTGGGCCAGAAAGGCGTCGGCATTCGACGCCGCGCGGCAGGCTTCGGTGGCGATCAGGCGCAGCCGCTGCGCGCCGCGCAGCTCGATCTTGTCGCGGCAGACGCCGAGCGCGGCGATCGTCCGCGCGATCGCCGCCTCGCTGATCATTCCGGTGGTGGAGATGCCCTCGCCGAGCCGAACGATCCGGGAAAACGAATCGATCACCCGAAAGTTGTCGCCGCTCGGCGCGGCGATCAGCAGGCGGCAATTATTGGTGCCGAGGTCGAGCGCGGCATACACGTCCGGCGCATGACTTTTCGCGCCGCGCCCGGCAGCCGCCGCCAATCCCTGCACACCCCCGCGCGCCGCGGGGGCGTCGCGAAGCCGCGTGTCATCGTCCATTCCGTCTGCTTTCCGCGGCCCGCGGGCCGACATGGAAATATCCATTCACGTAAAGTTTAGCAGGCACGGGGGGCAGCGCAACAGCCCGCCGCACGGGGCCATGCCCAAACATGCGTTGTCGGCGCCGCCGCGCTGGCCTATTTGGGGTGGGCTACCGGGGCGCCACAACGGGCGAAACCGCGGGAAAACCGATATTTGATGGATTTGGCAATGCAAGATCATACCGGCTCGACCGTCGACAACGCGATCGCCATGCAGAAATACGGCGTCGGCCAGCCCGTGCGGCGCAAGGAAGACGACACCCTGGTCCGCGGCAAGGGCAAATATACCGACGATTTCAACCTGCCCGGCCAGCTTCATGCCTGGATCGTGCGCAGCCCGCATGCCCATGGCCACATCCGCAACATCGACACCACCGCCGCCCGGGCGATGCCCGGCGTGCACGGCGTCTGGACCGGCCGCGATCTCGAGGCCGCCAATTACGGTCCGTTCACCTGCGGCCTGCCGCTGAAGAACCGCGACGGCTCAGCGCTGCTGCAGACCAACCGCACCGCGCTGATGACCGACAAGGTCCGCTTCGTCGGCGACCCCGTCGCCTTCGTGGTGGCCAATAGCGTGGCGCAGGCCCGCGACGCCGCCGAGGCGGTCGAGCTCGACATCGAGGCGCTGCCCGCGGTGACCGATTGCGAGGCCGCCACCCGGCCCGGCGCCCCGGTGCTGTGGGATCACATCCCCGACAATGTGGCGCTGGACTATCATTATGGCGACACCGACAAGGTCGAAGCCGCCTTCGCCGCCGCCGCCCATGTCACCAGACTGGACATCAACAACACCCGCGTCGCGGTGGTGACGATGGAACCGCGCTGCGCGCTGGCGTCCTACGACAAGGCCGGCGGCCGCTATGTGATCCAGGTGCCGACCCAGGGCGTCGCCGGCAACCGCAACACGCTGGCCAAGACCCTGAATGTCGCGCCCGACAAGGTGCGGATCCTGACCGCCAATGTCGGCGGATCGTTCGGCATGAAGAACATCAGCTATCCCGAATATATCTGCCTGCTGCACGCGGCGAAGGAACTTGGCCGGCCGGTGAAGTGGCTGGACGGGCGCTCCGGCAGTTTTCTGTCGGACAGCCAGGGCCGCTCGCAGGACATCCATGCCGAGCTGGCGCTCGACAGCGACGGCAAGTTCCTCGCGGTGCGCCTCACCGGCTACGGCAATCTCGGCGCCTATATCAGCGGCGTCGCTCCCGGGCCGCTGTCGCTCAACACCGCCAAGAACCTCGCCAGCGTCTACAAGACCCCGCTGCTGTCGGTCGACATCAAATGCGTGCTGACCAACATGACGCTGATGGGCGCCTATCGCGGCGCCGGCCGCCCCGAGGCGAACTATTACATGGAACGGCTGATCGATCGCGCCGCCGACGAGATCGGCATCGATCGCCTCGCTTTGCGCAAGCGCAACTTCATCCATTCGTCGCAGATGCCGTTCGCGGCGGCCTCGGGCGTGACCTATGACAGCGGCGATTTCCAGGGCGTGTTCGCCAAGGCGCTCGACATGTCCGACCATGCCGGCTTCGCCAGGCGCAAGAAGGAAAGCCGCAAGGCCGGCAAGCTGCGCGGCATCGCGGTCGGCTGCTATCTCGAAGTCACCGCGCCGCCGTCGGGCGAGCTCGGCAAGGTGGTGTTCAACGCCGACGGCACGGTGACGCTGACCACCGGCACGCTGGATTACGGCCAGGGCCACGCGACCCCGTTCGCGCAGGTGCTGTCATCGCAGCTTGGCGTGCCGTTCGACGCCATCCAGCTGGTGCAGGGCGACAGCGATCTGGTGCGCATGGGCAACGGCACCGGCGGCTCGCGCTCGATCACCGCATCTGGTCAGGCCATCGTCGAAGCTTCGGACATCATCATCAGCAAGGG
Organism: Tardiphaga sp.; assembly: GCA_014377915.1. Next base: position 4,735 of record JACMOT010000567.1, on the reverse strand, counting down.
CAAGGCCGCCGCCGCGCATCTGATGGAAGCCTCCGAGGCCGACATCGAATTCCGCGCCGGCCGCTTCACCATCGCCGGCACCGACCGCAGCATCGATATCATGGAGCTGTCGCAGCGGCTGCGCGAAGGCCGCACGCCGGAGGGCGTGCCGTCCTCGCTCGATGTCGACCACACCGGATCCGACGTCGCCTCGACCTTCCCGAATGGCTGCCACGTCGCCGAGGTCGAGATCGAACCCGAGACCGGCGTGATCAAGATCGTCGGCTACACCGGGATCAGCGACTTCGGCACCATCGTCAATCCGCTGCTGGTCGCCGGCCAGCTCCATGGCGGGGTGGCGCAGGGCATCGGCCAGGCCTTGATGGAGGAAGTCAGCTACGATTCCTCCGGCCAGCCGATCACCGGTTCGTTCATGGATTATGCGCTGCCGCGCGCCGGCGACATTCCGCTGATGAAGGTCGGCAACCATCCCTCGCCGGCGAAGTCGAATCCGCTCGGCACCAAGGGCTGCGGCGAGGCCGGCTGCGCCGGCAGCCTCGCCACCGTCGTCAACGCGGTGATCGATGCGCTGCGCGACTACGGCGTCGAGCACCTCGACATGCCGCTCACCCCCGAGCGGGTCTGGCGCGCCATCGAGGACGGCAAGAAAACCAGGGCGGCGTAGTCCGCGGCCGCGCAGCGCGCGACCATGCAGTGCGGGCAAAGCGAAGCGTGCCCACCCGTTCTACAATTCGCATGAATGCGTGGACACGGCGCAACAGCGCCTTTGCCCACCCTGCCCTTCGGCAAAACACGAAATGCCCGGCACGAGGCCGGGCATTTCGAACTACACTTCAATTGAATGAAACGCTTGCCTCAGAGCCCGGTAAATCCGGCCTTCACCGGATCATTGCTGCCGTCGAGCTCGCGCAGATAGGTCAGGCCATAAACGGTCAGCCGATGCGGATCCTTCTCGCCGCCGTCGAACAGCGACGTGATGTAATCCGTGACCTTGCCGCGGGCTTCCGAGCTGGCGGCCTGGGTGCGGTTCACCATCATGTCATAGGTGTGCATGATGCGATCGATCGCGGTCTGCATGGGGCTGTCTTCCTCGTTGGACATCAGGAGGTGCGGGTCGACTGGAATTTCGTGATCGCTCTGTTGCCGAGGCGCAGACGGTTGCCTTCGCCGCCATTGAACATCCGCACGATGATCTCCAGCAGCCGGTCATTGGTGACGGAGGTGTCGGAGATGGCGCCGGACCGGCGCAGATAATTGGAAGCAATGGCATAGGCGTCGCCGACCGCCTCGACGTTCAGCACCTGCAACCCGCGCTCGACCAGCATGCTCACTCCCTCCGGTTGCGGGGATAAAGCGCGGGACATGGAACAAGTTCCATCGCGTCGGAATATTTTAAAGCTGGGTGATACAGCGTTGGCCGCTCGGATATTCACAAGCGACGGGTCGGCTCTGGCAGGTCGCGTGTCACCCGGGATGCACGGCAACGGCGGGGGCGAATGAGCCGGCTGTTCTCATTGAATCTCGGAATCTCGTCGTCGCGCCCGCGACCATGCGGCATGGCCTCCGCGATGGTGACATTCGCAGCCCCCTTGCAGGTGCCACGAATGTCAACTCGCCGAAGTTTCAGCGATCACGCGGTGGACGACGTCGTTGTCAGACGGCGTCCTTGGCAACCTTCAGCGGCGAGGCCTTGACCGACTTGCTGGCCGGCTTGGCGGCGAATTCCATCGGCTCTTTGGTGAAGGGATTGACGCCGGTGCGGGCCTCGGTGGCCGGCTTGTTGACGACGGTGATCTTGGCGAAACCGGGAATCACGAACTCGCCGGACTCGTTGAGTTCCTTGTAACCCACGGTCGCCATCTGCTCGATGACGGCCTTGACGTCGCTCTTGGAAATCTGGGTACCTTCAGCGATCGCATCGATCAGCTGGTTCTTGGTCATCTTGGCCATCTTAAATACCTTTATGGGTGGGGGTAGACCGGGTCTGAGCGCGAGCTATGCGAGGTGCACCTCGGCCTGACATGCGGTGAAACCACGCAGCGCACTGCTCTTTCAGGCCTGCGGTGATGGAAGTCATCGGGCTTAAAACCCATCGCCGCCGGAAATGCAAGACGCAGTTATGCGTGTACACGGTACTTCGGGAGGCCATTTTACCGCCGGGCCGCGCCAGGGGCGCCGTCCGAATCGCTCGCGATCGCTCACTATCGACGACGAAAATCGGCCTCCCCTCACGGGAAGACCGATCGACCGGGAGATCCGGCGAAGTGTTTCGTGGCAGGACATGGCGGCTGCCGCGTGACGGGCTGGTTGGCTTATGGCCCGCGCCCTGCCCGTCGTGAACTACCGATTCGTTCTCAAAGGCGATACAGGATCTGGTCGGTCCAGAAACGCTCGAGGCGGTGCAGCGACTTGTTCAGCGTGGCGAATTCCTCGTTGGAAATGCCGCCGACCTGCTCCACCGTCTTGACGTGCTTCTGATACAGCGCGTCGACGATGTGGCGGATTTCCTGGCCCTGCGCGGTCAGGCGAATGCGCACCGAGCGGCGATCGACGCGCGAACGCTGATGATCGAGGAAGCCGAGTTCGACCAGCTTCTTCAGATTGTAGGAGACGTTGGAGCCGAGATAGTAGCCGCGGGTGCGCAGCTCGCCGGCGGTCAATTCCTTGTCGCCGATATTGTACAGCAGCAGCGCCTGTACCGAGTTGATATCAGCGCGGCCGCGGCGATCGAACTCGTCCTTGATGACATCGAGCAGGCGGCGATGCAGACGCTCCACCAGCGTCAAGGCCTCGAGGTAAAGCGGCTGCACCGGTGCCTGTCCCGGAACAAGATCGACGCTTTCTACCGTGGCTACGGCTTTCATCATGACTGACCCCTGTTGTCGTTTTTATCGACTTATTCGACGAAACTTTTGTCCCGTCTGATAGGGCCAACTTAAGGGGCGCGCTTCAACAACCGCTTAAATAAGACAATAAAGAGATCATGAATTTGCGACGGTGAATCGCGTATTAAGCCCATGAATAAAGGGCTTTTTGCAACGTTTGATTCATGCTGCGCGCGGCCCGTTCCAGCTTTGTCCGCGGATTCTGTCGCATTGCGAAACAGCATCGCTCAAATTTGAAAGGTTGGCGTAACACAAGTGACCGCGGCGTTAGGGTGACTCAAACGTTACGATTTCAGACCGCTGGAATAATCCGAAAATTTTACGCAATCGGCGCCGCTTGTCGCCGCAAATCGGGTGCTGCGCGTTTATCATTCGACGCGCGACGGAAATTCAAGTTCTGAAATCCGACGGGTGCATCATGCGCGAGCGAGGACACCCGCATTGCTTGCAGGAAAGTGACCGACGCGTCGCGCTATGGCGGCCGCTCGCGCGCGGCCATCCAGGCCAGCGCCAGATAGGCGGCGAGAAACGCCGCCTGGATGCCGACGACCAACAGGTTGCCGCCATAGATGGTCGGAAACATCAGTTCGATCACCGCCATCGATACCACGGTGGTGAGCCATACCACCGCGCCCCACGGCGTCGCCAGCCACAGCCCGACCGCGCCGACCAGTTCGATCACCGCGAAGTAGACCGTCGAGGTCTGCCACGCCATGCTCTGCACTTCGAAGGCTTCGTCCTCGGTGCCGACAAAGCCGGTGACCTGCGCCCAGTGATACAGGCCCTGCCCCATCGACAGCACCGCCATCACGCGCAGGAACAGTACCAGTCGCCTGGTCCAGGCGTTCTCGTCGGATTCGATCCGCTCCGAGGAGATCGCCGCCACCGACATCGCACGGTCGCGCGTCGTCGGATCGCGTGACATGGGCTCAGGCATCGGGGCCACCGGACGAAAAGGAAAGGACATCTCGCTTCATGGGGGTTTTGTGGGCCTTCGGGGCGGCAAAATCAATTGCCCGGACCGTGTGGTCCGCGGTGACGAACCGGGGCTCGGGGTGCTAGGGTTGAACGGTGTCAAATCTGCGCGGTTTCAGGAGAGACGGTACATGGCGATCAAATTCGGGCGACCCATCGAGATGCGCGATCCCTCCTTGCAACCGTTCGCCACCGCCCCGTCGCTCGAGCTGACCGTGCGTCCGCGCCGCAACCGCAAATCCGAATGGGCCCGCCGGCTGGTGCGCGAGAACGTGCTGACCACCGACGACCTGATCTGGCCGCTATTCGTGATCGACGGTCACAATACGCGGGCCGACATCGCCTCGATGCCCGGCGTGCAGCGCCTCAGCGTCGACCAGGCGGTGCGCGACGCCGAGCGCGCCATGAAGCTCGATATCCCCTGCATCGCGCTGTTCCCCTATACCGAGCCGTCGCTGCGCGACGATGTCGGCTCCGAGGCCTGCAATGGCGGCAATCTGGTGTGCCAGTCGGTACGGGCCATCAAGCAGGAATTTCCCGAACTCGGAATCTTGTGCGACGTGGCGCTCGACCCCTTCACCAGCCATGGCCATGACGGGCTGCTGCGCGATGGACGCATCCTCAACGACGAGACCGTCGCCGTCTTGGTGCGCCAGGCGCTGGTGCAGGCGGAGGCCGGCTGCGACGTCATCGCGCCCTCCGACATGATGGACGGCCGCGTCGCCGCGATCCGCGCCGGTCTGGATGCCGCCGGTTTCCTCGACGTGCAGATCATGGCCTATGCCGCGAAATACGCCTCGGCCTTCTACGGCCCGTTCCGCGACGCGATCGGCTCGGCCAAGACGCTGACCGGCGACAAGCGAACCTACCAGATG
>JACMOT010000566.1 GCA_014377915.1 Tardiphaga sp. | reverse complement strand
GGCCCTGGTCGCGCCCGGGGTTTCGGGGTGCGCCCGGCCACGGACAGCACCACCCCAAACGGGCCGTCGGCGGCCAGCCGCCGCGACAGGTCGGAGGATTCGGTCGAGCCGCCAAGAACGAGAATACGCATCAGGATGTGCCGGATGAAAAATGAAGCCGCAACCTGCCCAATGCCGCGCTGGCTGTCCATCATCGGGATCGGCGAAGACGGCATCGATGGCCTGTCGGCGATGGCGAAACGGCTCGTCGCCTCCGCCGAACTGGTGGTCGGCGGCGCCCGCCATCTCGCGATGGCCGATGTCTTGATCGCCGGACGCCGTCTTCCCTGGTCGAGTCCGCTCGATACGACGCTGCAGGACATCGCGGGACATCGTGGCCGCGCGGTAGTGGTGCTGGCCAGCGGCGATCCGTTTCACTACGGCATCGGCAGGCAGCTCGCTGCGTTGGCCTCGCCGGAGGAATTCATCTGCCTGCCGCAGCCCTCGGCCTACAGCCTCGCCGCGGCACGGCTCGGCTGGTCATTGCAGGATGTAGCCCTGGTGACGTTGCATGGCCGCGCGCTGGAGGGCGTGATCGGGCATCTGCAGCCCGGCGCGAAAATCCTGACGCTGTCATGGGACGCTGCAACGCCGGCGAAACTCGCCGCGCTGCTTGCCGCGCGTGGCATGGGTGGCTCGCGCCTCACAGTGCTGGAAGCGATGGGCGGACCACGCGAAAGACTGCGCTCGACGATTGCTGCCGAATTCGACTTCGACGCGATCGATCCGCTCAACACTGTCGCCATCGAGGTAGTGTGCGCCCCCGGTGCGATGACGCTGCCTTTCACGCCCGGACTGGATGATTCCTGTTTCGAGAGTGACGGCCAGCTCACCAAACGCGAAATCCGCGCGATCACGCTGTCGGCGCTGGCACCGCGCCATGGCGAGCTGCTGTGGGATGTCGGGCTCGGTGCCGGTTCGGTGGCGATCGAATGGCTGCTGCGACATCCGTCGCTGCGCGCCATCGGCATCGAGGCGCGCGCGGATCGCGCCGACCGCGCCGCGCGCAATGCGGCTTCGCTCGGCACACCGGATTTGCAGATCGTGCAAGGCGACGCCCCCGCCGCGCTGCACGGGCTGGCCACGCCCGACGCCGTCTTCATCGGCGGCGGCATGGGCGACGACGGCGTATTCGACGCGGTGTGGCGCGCGCTGAGACCCGGCGGACGGCTGATCGTCAACGCGGTGTCGGTGGAAACCGAATCCATCCTCGCAGACCGGTTTCGCGAACATGGCGGCGAGCTGATCCGGCTGCAAGTGACCAAAGCGGACCGCGTCGGCGCGATGTATGGCTGGCGGCCGGCGATGCCGGTGACGCAATGGCGGGTGCAGAAACCGTGATCGTCGCCGGCATTGGATGCGGACGCGACACGCCGGCGGCCGAGATCGTCGCGCTGATAGCGGCCGCGTTGAAGCAGTTTAGCATCGAGCCGGACGATCTCGCAGCCCTCGCGACCGAGAGCGCCAAGGCCGACGAACCGGGCCTCGCGGCCGCCGCACAACAGATGGCGCTGCCGCTGCTGCGCAGTTCGGTCGAGCAGCTCGAAAGAGTTGCCGAGAAATTGCTGACGCACTCGGAGCGCGTGATGCAATTGAAAGGAACGCCGTCGATCGCGGAAGCCGCGGCGCTGGTCGGCGCGGGACGCAACGCCAGACTGCTCGGCGCGCGCATCAGTTCAGGCAGGGTAACCTGCGCCATCGCGGAAGGTGAAGGCACATGACGGTCCATTTCATCGGCGCCGGTCCCGGTGCGCCCGACCTGATCACGCTGCGCGGGCGCGACCTGATCGCCGCCTGCCCGGTGTGCCTCTATGCGGGCTCGCTGGTGCCAAAGGCGTTGCTGGATCATTGCCCGCCCGGCGCAAGGATAAGCGATACGTCGGGCATGGCGCTCGACGACATCATGGCCGAACTCGCCCGCGCCGACGCCGCCGGGCTGGACGTGGCGCGGCTGCATTCCGGCGACCTGTCGATCTGGAG
>JACMOT010000565.1 GCA_014377915.1 Tardiphaga sp. | reverse complement strand
CGGTTCGCCGAAAACGGCGCTGGCTCAAGCGGCCTTCTTCGCTTGGCCGACGAGTTTGCGCAGGTAGCTGATCACGCTGAAGATGTTCTTGGCCTGCGGGTTGCCGCGGGGGCCGAACATGCGGATCAGGCTCTTGGGCTGCACCCCAATGGCTTTTCCTAGCTTCTCGAAGCCAATGGTCCCCTTGATGTAATCCCGTAGCAGGGACCGGCCTACGTCGACCTCGCCATCGAGCAATGCGTCGATGCCTTCCCGCAACAGCGCTTCCGCAAAATCGGGACGCTGCCGAGCGTAATCTTGTAGCCACTCCCCGAAGTCTCTCGTTGTCGCCATCGTCCACCTCCATCCACTACTGCGTGCGTTTGGTTCGTTTGTAATCGCGCCAGAACGCGCGCGCGGCCAGGATGTCGTCCTGCTGCCGCTTCTTTGTCCCTCCCGTCAGGAGGACCACGATGGTGTCACCATCTCGTCCGAAATAAATCCGGTAGCCTTGGCCCGAAATTGATCCGGAATTCTAGAACACCTTCCCCAACGCCCTTGGAGTTGGAGAAATTCCCATCCCCATGCGCCGCAACGCACGGGCAATTTGGGCAGACGCGGAAACGTCCAGTTCCTCCGCCCAGTCGGTGAAGGGCGCTCTGCCGTCAACGTCCACATAGTAGCGGATTTCGACCATAGATCATGGTAACACATAAGTTACCCGTTTTCAACGCCATTGGGCCCGCCGATGCGGTGTGATACACGGCCGCAAAGCGTCTCCAGCATCGATCGAACCTCCATGACCGCACCCGTCGTTACCCGTTTTGCGCCATCCCCGACCGGCTTTCTCCATATCGGCGGCGCCCGCACCGCTTTGTTCAACTGGCTCTATGCGCGCAAACTCGGCGGCAAGATGCTGCTGCGGATCGAGGATACCGACCGCGAGCGCTCCACCGAGCCGGCGATCGCCGCGATCCTCGACGGGTTGAAATGGCTCGGCATCGCGTGGGACGACGACACTGTCTACCAGTTCGCCCGCGCCGACCGGCACCGCGAAGTGGCCTTGCAGCTGATCGCCGAGGGCAAGGCCTATTACTGCTACGCCAATGCCGACGAGCTGAAGGAGATGCGTGAAAAGGCCCGCGCCGAGGGCAAGTCAAAGCTCTATGACGGCCGCTGGCGCGAGCGCGCGGCCTCCGAAGCACCGGCGGGCGTCAAGCCGGCGATCCGCCTCAAGGCGCCGCTGGATGGCGAGACCGTGATCGACGACCAGGTGCAGGGCCGCGTGGTCTGGCAGAACGAAAATCTCGACGATCTCGTGCTGCTGCGCGGCGACGGCAATCCGACCTACATGCTCGCGGTGGTGGTCGATGATCACGACATGGGCGTCACCCATGTCATCCGCGGCGACGATCACCTGATCAACGCCGCGCGGCAGAAGCAGATCTATGATGCCCTGGGCTGGACACTGCCGAGCATGTCGCACATTCCGCTGATCCACGGTCCGGACGGCTCGAAACTGTCGAAGCGCCATGGCGCGCTCGGGGTCGATGCCTACCGTGCCATGGGCTATGTACCCGCCGCCCTGCGCAACTATCTGGTACGACTGGGCTGGAGCCATGGCGATCAGGAGATCTTCTCGACCGAGGAAATGATCGACGCGTTCGACCTGTCGTCAATCGGCCGCTCCGCCGCCCGGTTCGACTTCGCCAAGCTGGAAAATCTCAACGGCCACTATATCCGCCACGCCGACGATCAATCTCTCGTGACCATGTTCGAGGACGTGCTGAATTATGTCCCGCACGGCGACGATGTGAAGGCCAAGCTCAACGACACCACGCGGGCGCAATTGTTGCGGGCAATGCCGCAGCTCAAGGAGCGCGCCAAGACGCTGATCGAGCTGATCGACAGCGCCTATTACATCTTTGCCGACCGCCCGTTGACCATGGAGCCGAAGGCCTCCGCCCTGCTGACACCTGAAACCCGGGCGCTGATCGGCCAGTTGCGCGTCGCGCTGGAGACCGTGACCGACTGGAGCGCCGCAACCACGGAAGAAGCCACCCGAGCTTTCGCCGAACAGGCCGGCGTCAAGCTCGGCGCGGTGGCGCAGCCGCTGCGGGTGGCACTGACCGGCAAGACCACATCGCCGGGAATCTTCGACGTGCTGGCGGTACTGGGCCGCCAGGAATGCCTTGCCCGGCTGGCCGATCAGGCCTTCGTCTAGCATGACGGCAGGACGGCTTTGCCCGTCTTGCAGCGCACACAGCAATGCGATACCCATTCTGACGAAACATCGGCATTTCCGGCCAGCCCCGCTCTATCGCCCGATCTGGCGACGGCCTGCCGCCTCTCAACGATCTCATCGGGGACCACGCGATGGACGCAAAAACCAATACCAAATCCGCAACGATGACGGTCGATGGCAAGAGCTTCGACTTCCCGATTTTAAGCGGGACGATCGGCCCCGATGTCATCGACATCGGCAAGCTCTACGCCCAGTCCGGGATGTTCACCTACGATCCCGGCTTCACCTCGACCGGCAGCTGCCAGTCCAAGATCACCTATATCGACGGTGATGCTGGCATCCTCGAATATCGCGGCTATCCGATCGAACAACTCGCCGGTCACGGCGACTTCCTCGAGACCTGCTATCTGCTGCTGTACGGCGAATTACCGACCGCCGCGCAGAAGAAGGAGTTTGATCGCACGGTCACCATCCACACCATGGTGCACGAGCAGATGGCCCGCTTCTTCCAGGGCTTCCGCCGCGACGCGCATCCGATGGCCGACATGGTAGCTTCGGTCGGCGCGCTTGCCGCGTTCTATCTCGACTCCACGGACATCAACGATGCCAAGCAGCGCGAGATCGCCTCGATCCGGATGATCGCCAAGATCCCGACGCTGGCGGCGATGGCGTTCAAATACACCGTCGGCCAGCCCTTCGTGTATCCGACCAACTCGCTGGAGTTCGCCTCCAACTTCCTCAAGATGTGCTTCGCGGTGCCTTGCGAGGATTTCAAGGTCAATCCGGTGCTGGCCAAGGCGCTCGACAAGATCTTCACCCTGCACGCCGACCACGAGCAGAATGCCTCGACCTCGACGGTCCGCATTGCCGGCTCATCGGGCGCCAACCCGTTCGCATGTATCGCCGCCGGCATCGCCTGCCTGTGGGGACCCGCGCATGGCGGCGCCAATGAAGCGGCGCTGGCGATGCTCGCCGAGATCGGCACCGTCGACAAGATTCCCGAATTCATCGCCAAGGTGAAGGACAAGAATTCCAGCGTCCGGCTCATGGGCTTCGGTCACCGCGTCTACAAGAACTACGATCCGCGCGCCAAGATCATGCAGCAGACCTGCCATGAAGTGCTCAAGGAAACCGGCCACGGCGGCGACGAGATGCTCGCGGTCGCCATGGAGCTCGAGAAGATCGCGCTCAGCGACCAGTACTTCATCGACCGCAAGCTGTATCCGAACGTCGATTTCTATTCGGGCATCACGCTGAAGGCGATGGGCTTCCCGACCTCGATGTTCACCGTGCTGTTCGCGGTCGCCCGCACCGTCGGCTGGATCAGCCAGTGGAGCGAGATGATCGAGGACCCGCAGCAGAAGATCGGCCGTCCGCGCCAGCTCTACACCGGCGCCGCCCGCCGCGATTACGTCGATATCGCCAAGCGCTGATCGGTTTCAAACACCATACTGCAAAACGGCGGGCCTCACGGTCCGCCGTTTTCGTTTCAGCCGTCATTGCGAGGAGAACCTGAGCCCTCGCCTGCGACTTTCTGCATTGCTTCGCCGCGCTCGCTATGACGGCTGCGGCTACTTCAACTGCATGTAGCTGGTCGGAATCGCCGTGGTGAACTTCATCTCTTCCATGGCAATGGAGGAGTTGATGTCGGAGAATTCAAGCCGCTTGATCATGCGCTGGTAGACCGCGTCATAGGTCTCGACGTCGGGCACCACGATACGCAGCAGATAGTCGGTTTCGCCGGTCAGCCGCCAGGCTTCGACGATCTCCGGAATGTCGGCGATGACCCGGCGGAACGCCTGCAGCCAGTCGGCTTCATGGCGCGGCGCCTTGACCGAGGCGAACACCGTCATCGGCACGTTGACCTTGCGGCGATTGAGCAGCGCCACCCGCCTCGTGATGACGCCATCCTCCTCCAGCCGCTTGATCCGGCGCCAGCATGGCGCCGTGCTGAGGCCGACCTTCTCGGCGATCGCGGCGACGGCGACGGAAGCATCGTTCTGCAGGATATCGAGAATGCGGCGGTCAATGGCATCCATCAAGGCGATTCTCTCCAGATCTTGAGCTATTGATGCCCGTAAATCGAATTCCACGCAAAATACATGCGCAATACTCCGATTAAGCACAAATATCTTACAAATAATCTGGAAATCCTGAGATCTTCGACCGTTTTGTTGCGCGGCCGCTTCGCTATGCTTTGGCCAATATCCGCGATGACAAGGACACAGGAATGCGAACGATCGGCCTGATGGGCGGGATGAGCTGGGAAAGCCCCGCGGTGTACTACCGGCGGATCAACGAGAATGTCCGCGACCAGCTCGGCGGCCTGCATTCGGCCGAGGTGATCCTTCACTCGGTCAATTTCGAGTCGATCGTGGCCTTGCAGCAGGCCGGCGACTGGGACCGGGCTGGCGCCAGGCTGGCGCAGGTCGCGCGGCATCTGGAGGCCGCCGGCGCCGACTGCGTGCTGATCTGCACCAACACCATGCACAAGCTGGCTGACATTGTGCAGGAGGCGATCTCGATCCCCTTGCTGCACATCACCGACATGACCGGCGCCGCCGTCAAGACCGCCGGCTGCCGCCGACCGCTACTGCTCGCCACTCGCTATACGATGGAACAGGACTTCTACCTGTCGAGGATGCGCGAGGCCCACGGGCTTGAGCCGATGGTCCCCCATGAAGCTGACAGGATCGCCGTGCATGACATCATTTTCGGCGAGTTGTGCCGCGGCGTTGTCCAGGACAGCTCGCGCCAGCGCTATCTGGAGGTGATCGCCACCGCCAAGGCCGCCGGGGCAGACAGCGTCATCCTTGGCTGTACCGAGATCGGCCTGTTGCTGGACGCCGACCATTTCGACCTACCGGCGTTCGACTCGACGCTGATCCATGCCGATGCCGCCGTCGCCTTCGCGCTCGGAAAATACGATCACCCGCAGAGCCGTGCCGCATAAATTACCGTCGACCGTGACCGCTGCCGCAGAAATAGCACGACGCGACGCGGTGACCATCCGCCGCGGCCGTGATAGATTTTTACCGAATTCCGAACCGATGGAGATGCGAGATGTCGACCAAGAAGCTGACCGGATCGTTCGTGGCGCTGATCACCCCGTTCAACAAGGACGGCTCGGTAGACTACGCCGCGTTTCGAACCCTGCTGAAATTCCATCAGGACAATGGCACCTCGGCGATCCTGATCATGGGGTCGACCGGCGAGTCCTCGATGCTGTCGCAGGACGAGAAGAAGCAGATCATCGTTGAATGCGCCAAGATGAAAACCGCGGACATGCCGATCTTCTTCGGCTGCACCGGCAACAACACCGACACCACGATCGCCAATGTCCGCTTCGCCCGGGACAATGGCGCCGACGGCGCCATCCTCGCGGCGCCCGCCTACATCTGCGCGCCGGAAGCTGACATCGAGAGCTTTTTTCTCGACATTGCCGACGCAACCGACCTGCCGCTCGGCATCTACAACAATCCGCCGCGGGTGAAGAGCGACCTGCACTGGGACAACCTGATCCGCATCTTCAAGCACCCGAACTATGTCGTGCACAAGGAATCTACCGCCCGCGTCGGCCAGGTGGCGCAGGTGCTGGCCGCCGATTGCGGCGTCTCGGTGATGTGCTGCGACAGCCCGAATCTCGGCCTCGTGGTGCCGACCATGAGCCTCGGCGGCCACGGCACCGCCAACATGACCGGCAACCTCGCGCCAAGCGAGATGGCCACCATCTCGACGCCGTGGACCAGCTACAAGGAGGCCGAAGGCTTCAAGAACACCTATCTCGGCCTGCTGCCGCTACTGCACTACACTTACTCGGCGATCAATCCGGTGGCCGTGAAGTCGCTGATGAAGGCGGTCGGTCTGCCGGCAGGCGACCTGCGCAAGCCGCTGACCATGCTGGAGGGTGAGGCGCTGGCCAAGGGCATCCGCATCATCCAGGAGCTCGGGCTTGACCAGAAATACGGCTACAAGATCAAGTCGCTCTCGGCCGTCGCGGCCTGAGCGATGGATCTCGGCATTCGCGGCCGCAAGGCGCTGTTGAGCGGTGCGAGCCGCGGTCTCGGCAAGGCCAGCGCCATGGCGCTGGCCGAGGCAGGCGTCGATGTTACGATCGTTGCCCGCACGAAAGATGTTCTGGAAGCCACGGCCGAGGAGATCCGGACGGCGACCGGCGTGACGGTCACAGCGGTCATCGGCGATATCGCGACACCGGAGGGCCGCATGGCGGCGCTGTCGGCCTGCCCGGAGCCGGACATTCTCGTCAACAATGCCGACGGCCGAGAGCCCGGCGATTTCAAGAGCTGGACCCAGAACGACTGGATGTCGGCACTCAACACCATGATGTTGTGCCACATCGAGATGATGCGCCTGACTCACGAAGGCATGATGGCGCGCGGCTTTGGCCGTATCGTCAACATCGTCTCGCGTAGTGTCAAGATTCCGCAACTCGAGATGGGACTGTCGAACGGCGCGCGCTCCGGCCTGGTCGGCTTCGTCGCGGGTCTCGCTCGGCAGACGGTGGCCCGCAACGTCACCATCAATAATCTGCTGCCGGGCATCTTCGACAGCGATGCCCAGAAGCGGCACATCGAAGCCATGCTCGACGACAGCGATAAATCTTTCCAGCAGATCTGGGACGATCGCGCGCGCGGCAATCCCGCGAAACGTTACGGCAGACCGGCGGAGCTCGGCAATTATTGCGCCTTTCTCTGTTCAGAACATGCTGGATTCATCACAGGACAAAACCTGCTGATCGACGGTGGAAGCTACCCGGGAACCTTTTAATTCAGCCTTTGAGAGGATTTTCTGTGAAACATTATCTGTCTCTTGCCATGGTCGGCGCGGCGCTGTTCGGGCTGGGAACGGCGCCGGCGATGGCGCAACCCTATCCGAGCAAGAACGTCACCATCATCGTCCCCTACCCGGCCGGTGGCTCGGTCGATGGCGTGGCGCGCATCCTGGCACAACGGCTGACCGATGTGATGGGACACAGCTTCGTTGTCGAGAACCGCGCCGGCGGCTTCGGCGGCATCGTCGGCGCCAACAGCGTCGCCAAGGCGGCGCCCGATGGCTACACGCTGCTCCTCACCGCCTCGATCCACGTGGTGACGCCGTTCCTGCAAAAGGCCGTGCCCTATGACGTGGTCAAGGATTTCACGCCGATCTCGCTGGTGGCCTCTGGGCCGCTGCTGGTCAGCACGACGCCAAGGGTGCCAGCCAATACGCTGAAGGAATTCTTCGAGCTGGTTCGCCAGAATCCCGACAAGTACACCTTCGCGACGTCGAGCTTCGGCTCGGCCGGTCATCTGGCGACCGAATTGCTCAAGCGCGACGCCGGGGTCAATACGCTGGTGATCGCCTACAAGGGCGCCAACCCCGCCCTCACCGACCTGATGGGGGGCGACGTCCAGCTGATGGTGGACCCGATGCTGTCGTCGCTGCCGCTTGCCAAGGCCGGCAACATCAAGGCGCTGGCCGTCACCAGCCTGAAACGGGTCGCCATTGCGCCGGAGATTCCCACGGTCGCGGAATCCGGCATGACCGGCTTTGAATTCTCGTCGTGGTACGGATTATGGGGACCGAAGAACCTGCCGCCCGAAATCATCACCAGGGTGCAATCCGAAATCACCAGAATGGCCGGGCAGCCGGACGTCAAGGCGCGCTTCGAAACATTGGGCTTCGACGCGATCGGCTCGACCCCGGAGGTGTTCGCCCAATACATCACCAATGAGATGATCAGGTACGACAAGATCATCAAGGACGCCAACATCAAGGCCGAGTAGCGCTCAACGGCGTCATGCCGCGGGACCGATGCCAGCCTTCGGTCGCCGCAGCAATGCCAGCACGATCTCTG
>JACMOT010000564.1 GCA_014377915.1 Tardiphaga sp. | reverse complement strand
ATGGTGCCCAGGGGCGGGATCGAACCACCGACACTGCGATTTTCAGTCGCATGCTCTACCAACTGAGCTACCTGGGCATCGCCCCGGATAAAGTCCGGGGAGCGCCGGTTTATAGTCACGCTGGCCGGCGCTGTCCACCCGCCCGATGCAGATAGATGGGACCGCGAATTTTTCTCGCAAAACAATGGGAATCCACGGCTTTTCAGGCGGGATGCCCCCCGTTCGCGGACCGCATCCGGCGCAGATTTCCTATTCGGCGTCTTCATCGTCGGTGGGTTTGCCGGGAATCGAATAGGAATTCGACAGCCAGCGGTTCAGGTCGACGTCGCGGCAGCGTTCCGAACAGAACGGTTTTGATTCGGCGACCGAGGGCTTGTCGCAGATCGGACACGGCCTCGGCTTCGCGGTCACGGGGGCTGGCGGCTTAACTGGCATTCAACCAGCCAAAGCGAATCGGGAAACCTTCGCCCCCCAGCAGCGATATCGTCTCGTACAGCGGCAGGCCGACGATATTGGTGTAGGAGCCGACCATCTTGACCACGAAGGTGCCGGCGATGCCCTGCACCGCGTAGCCGCCGGCTTTGCCGCGCCACTCGCCGGAGCCGATATAGGTCTGGATATCTTCCTCGCTGAGCCGCTTGAAGCGGACCTTGGTCTCGATCAGGCGCTGCCGGAAGCTCTCCTTGGGGGTGACGATGCAGATCGCCGTGTAGACGCGATGGTTTCGGCCGGACAGCAGCCGCAGGCACTGAGAGGCCTCGTCGACCAGCTCCGCCTTGGGCAGGATGCGGCGGCCCACCGCGACCACGGTATCCGCGGCCAGAATGAACGATCCGCGCAACTCGTCGTCGAGCTGCACCGATTTCAGCGCCGCCTCGGCCTTGGCACGGGCCAGGCGGTTGGCGCAGGCGCGGGGCAATTCACCACGCTTCGGCGTCTCGTCGACATCGGCGGGACGCAGCGCGTCGGGCTCGATGCCGGCCTGGTTGAGCAGGCTGAGGCGACGGGGCGAGCCGGAGGCGAGAACGAATTTGGGACGGCCGAGCATGCGGGTTTATCGATCCTGGAAGAGCGCGCGGAACCTAACGGAAGGGGGAAGCGGCGGCAACCTGCCCAGATCGGTGATTTCGGGGCGCGAACGCCGCCCGCGCCCCGGGACGACGCGTGCTACCCGCTCGCGGCGCCGCCTTTGGCAAAGCGCTTGCGGATTCGCAGCAGCAGGCTGTCCAGCACTTCGCGATAGGCCTGCAGCTTCTGCTCGCGGTTGCCTTCGACGCCGGAGGGGTCCTGGGTCGGCCAGTATTCGACATCGGCAGCGTTGGTGCGCGTCAGTTCCAGCGCCTTGTGATGCGCCTCCGGCGACAGCGTGACGATGAGGTCGAAGTTCAGGCCTTCCCAGTCGTCGAGCTCCTCGAAGGTGGTCGGCTTGTGTTTGGAAACGTCCTGGCCGAGTTCCTCCATCACCGCGACCACGAACGGATCGAGTTCGCCCTTCTTCACGCCGGCGGACTTCACGTACAGCGCCTTGGGAAACATCTGCTGCAGCAGGCTGGCCGCCATCACCGACCGGATGCTGTTCTGGCCGCAGGCAAACAGCACGGCCTGCGGCGTGCGCGCGCGAGGCGGCGCGGACATCGCTCAGGCCTGCTTGTTCTGGCGCATGATGTGGCCCGAAACCCGGCCTCCACGTTTCGGAATCATGCGCGGCCCACCCCTTCCAGTGCAGCACGGAGATCAGCGTGAACAGCCGCCGCGCGGTCTCGAAATCGATCCGAACCTTGCCGTTCAAACGCTCCATCAGGGTGTGCGAGCCCTCGTCGTGGATGCCGCGACGGCCCATGTCGATGGCTTCGATCTTGTCGGGTGTCGCGGTGCGGATCGCCTGATAATAGCTGTCGCAGATCATGAAGTAGTCCTTCACGATGCGGCGAAACGGGGTCAGCGACAACAAATGCGCCACCACCGGCGCCCCGTCCTCGCGGCGGATGTCGAACATCAGCCGGTTGCCGGTGATGCCGAGATGCAGCGTGAAGGGGCCCGTACCGGCGCCATCCGGCGCGAACAGGTTCTTCTCGACCAGGTCGTAGATCGCGATGGCGCGTTCGTGCTCGATATCCGGCCCGGAACGGCCGATCGACTCCTCATCGAGCGTCACCGCCACGATGCGGTTGTCGGTGTCATCCCCTGGTGGCGAGGTGTTCATCACAGATTGAGGCGCAATCCAACCGAACGTGCGTGGGCATCGAGGCCTTCGGCCCTGCCCAGCGTCATCGCAGCCGGTCCCAGCGCCCGCAGCTGGTCCGGCCCGCATTTCAGGATCGACGTTCGCTTCATGAAGTCAAGCACCCCGAGCCCGGAAGAGAACCGCGCCGAACGCGCCGTCGGCAGCACATGGTTGGAACCGCCGACATAGTCGCCGATCGCTTCCGGCGTATGCGGGCCGAGGAAGATCGCGCCGGCGTTGCGAATCCGCAGCGACAGCGCCTCCGGATCGGCGGTCATGATCTCGAGATGTTCGGCGGCGATCGAATTGGCCAGGGTCACCGCCTCGTCCAGCGTCTGCACCATGATGATGGCACCGTAATCGGTCCATGACTTGCGCGCGATCTCCGCGCGCGACAGCGTGGCGAGCTGCGCTTCCACGGCGCGCACGACGTCGTCGGCCAGCGCCTGGCTGTCGGTGATCAGGATCGACTGCGCGTTGGCGTCATGCTCGGCCTGGGCCAGCAAATCGGCGGCGATCCAGTCGGCATTGCCGGTATGGTCGGCGATCACCAGCATCTCGGAGGGGCCGGCGATCATGTCGATGCCGACACGGCCGAATACCTGGCGCTTGGCGGCGGCGACATAGGCATTGCCGGGGCCGACGATCTTGGCCACCGGCGCGATGGTTTCGGTGCCATAGGCCAGCGCGGCGACGGCCTGGGCGCCACCGACCCGATAGATCTCCGAAACGCCGCCAAGATGCGCGGCGGCCAGCACCAAGGGATTGAGCTTGCCGTCCGGCGACGGCACCCCCACCCCCACCCGACCGACGCCGGCGACCCTGGCCGGCACCGCGTCCATCAGCCCCGACGACGGATAGGCCGCGGTGCCGCCGGGGACGTAGAGGCCAACGGCCTCGATGGCGCTCCAGCGCCAACCGAGTTCGACGCCCAGCGCGTCGGTAAAGCGGTCGTCCTTGGGCAGTTGGCGGCGGTGAAACAGCTCGATGCGGTCGCTGGGGAATTTCAGCGCGCCGATGGTCTCGCGGCCACAGGCCGCCACCGCCGCCTCGACCTCGGCCGGGGTAATGCGCAAGCCGGACGCATCGAGCTTGAGCCGGTCAAATT
>JACMOT010000563.1 GCA_014377915.1 Tardiphaga sp. | reverse complement strand
AGCTGTTCGACGCGGATGGTTCGCGGCTTCGTGATGGCACCGCTCAAATCCTGGCATGAAAATCATTGATCCCGGCCAGTTCTGGTTTTCCAGGCTCGCTGGGACCGCGTGTTGCCCAATAGCACCACGATCAATCCGTTTACCGCACCGCTGAGGGTATTCCTATGCAAATCGCGGTTGCGCGCCTACCGGTCAAACGACTGCACGAAATACGTGCACCCTACCGGTATCGCTCCATGAAGTTGCATTCATATACCACCTTGGCAAGCTTCGGGTGTTTTTTGGCATTTGCGTCGTTGGCGGGAGCGGCGTTTTTCCCTTCTGGCGCACATGCCCAGTCGGTATGGGGTGGGACTGGCAGCACCGCCACAACCTCGGACTACAATCTCGGCACGAATTGGAGCAGTCTGCCCGCCGGCGCGCCGCCGGTTGTCGGCGGACAGTCCGCGCAATTCGACAGCACCGGCTTGTCAGCCGTCACTGTAACGGCGGGACCGATAAATCCCGACTCCTGGACCTTCAACGCCAACGCGCAGTCCTATACCGTCAACGGACAAGCGGTTAATTTTGCGACCACTACCGGGTTGGTGAACAACGCCAGTGCGGGTCAATCCATTTCGGTATCGAACGATTTAGGCGGGGCGGGGGTTCAGGTTCAGCAGCTTGGTGCGAGTACCCTGACGCTATCGGGCACGAACACCTACACCGGCGGCACGACAATTAGCGCCGGCACACTCAGTGTCGGCAACAGCAGCGCGATTGGCACCGGCCAGGTATCGGCATGGGGCGGTGCGATCGACATTGCAAACAGCGTCACGCTCTCGAACACCATCTCGCTCGGATCAAGCTTCGCGCTGCACGTCGCGTCCGGCGCGACAGCAACCTATTCCGGCCAGATCGACAATTCGCTCGGTGATCCATCGTTTCTCTTCAAGACAGGCGCTGGCACGCTGATCGTCACCAATTCGAACGCGCCCGATCTTGGCGCCATTCTGCAGGGCGGCATCACACGCGTGATGATTGCCAATGCGCTCGGCACGGCTGAAGTCACGCTGGATGGCGGTACGCTGCAGGCTGGCGCATCGATGACGCTCGGCAGCCGCGGTATCTTCATGAATGCATCTGGCGGCAGCATCGATACCAACGGTTTCGATCTGACGTTGACAGGGCCGATCGCGGACAGTGGAGGCCCGGGACCGCTGACCAAGTCAGGAACGGGCACACTGATCGTGCAGGGCTCGTCGAACTATTCAGGTGCGACGAACCTCAATGCGGGAACGCTCCGTGCCGACGCGCTGAACGTATTCTCCGCGAACAGTGCCTATGCCGTCGCATCGGGTGCCATACTGGATTTGGCGAATTTCGATCAGGCGATTGGCTCGTTGGCAGGTGCGGGAAGCGTCACTCTCGGTACCGCAACCTTGACCGCTGGACGCGACAACAATTCGACCACCTATAGTGGCGTGATCTCGGGCACCGGCGGCCTCACCAAGTCTGGCACCGGCACGCTGGCGCTGTCCAACGCCAATACTTATACCGGCACCACGACGGTGAACGCGGGCACACTCAGTGTCGGCAACAGCAGCGCGATTGGTACCGGCCAAGTATCGGCCTATGGCGGTACGATCGACATCGCGAACGGCGTCACGCTCTCGAACAACATCTCGCTCGGATCGAACTTCGCGCTGCGGGTCTCATCCGGCGCGACAGCGACCTATTCCGGCCAGATCGACAATTTGCTCAGTGTTCCATCGCTTCTCTACAAGACCGGTACTGGCACGCTGGCGCTATCGAATATCAATACTTTTGCCGGAACTACCATAGTCGATGCTGGTACGCTGGACATTACCGGCACGGGCAGTCTCGCCTCCAACATCACCAACAATGCCACCTTTACCACGGCTGGGACCATCAACGGCAACCTGACTAATGCTGGAACGTTAAATGCCAATGGCGGCTCCATCACCGGTGCGATCGTCAACAATGCCGGCACGTTCAACGTTGGCGGCCCCCTGTCCAGCGCCAGCACGTTCACGAATGCCAATGGCGCCACTTTCGCGGTGTCGAACCTGGGCAACTATACGCTGCAGGGCCTGCTGACCAACGCGGGCACCGCGACGGTGGCGAGCGGCGGCACGCTGGTCGCCACCGCGGGCGGCATCACCAACGCCCTCACCGGCACCATCACCAACAACGGCATCATCCGCGACGACCTTAACAACGCCGGCATTGTCACCAACAACATGACCTATGTCGCTAATATCGCGACCAACACCGGCACCATCACCAATTCGGCCACTGGCACATGGACCGGCAACGTCGCCTCCTCGACGGGCGCGATCGTCAATAACGGCATCTGGGCGGGTGCGATCAACAGTTCTGGCAGCCTGAGCGGTACGGGCAGCGCGACCAGCGTGACCATGAGCGGGGGAACATTTGCGCCCGGCAGCGGCACGGCCGGGACTTCGATGACGGTGACCGGCAATCTCGCTTTGGCCTCCGCCGTGCAATATGCCGTGCAGGTCAATCCGGCCACGGCGTCGTTCGCTTCCATCGGCGGCACGGCCACGCTGGGCGGCGCGACGGTCAGCGCGTCCTACGCCAATGGCAGCTACATCTCGAAGCAGTACACGATCCTGACGGCCACGAACGGGAGGATCGGCACGTTTGGCGCCCTGACCAACACCAACCTGCCGGCGAGCTTTATATCAAGCCTGAGCTACGACCCGAACAATGCCTATTTGGACCTGAAGCTCAGGTTTACATCAGGTGACCTGCCGTTGAACGCCAATCAAAGGAGTGCCAGCAACGCACTTGTCGGGTTCTTCGATCGAACCGGTGGCATTCCTCTGGTGTATGCAGCGTTGGACGCCAACGGTCTGACCCAGGCATCCGGTGAACTCGGCGCTGGCACCCAGCAGACGACCTTCAGCGCGATGAATATGTTCATGGGCTCACTGACCGATCCCGACATGGCCGGACGCGGTGACACGGGGCCCTCCTCCGATACGTTCGGTTATGCCGATGAAGCCTTGAGCTACGCCGCGAAGCGCCGGCCCAGTGATGCGATGGCGGCGATCTACCGCCATGCGCCGCTGACGCCGGTTGCCGCCTCGCCATGGAGCGTCTGGGCCGCGGGATTCGGCGGATCGCAGACCACGGCTGGTAACCCAACGACGGGCTCTACGGGATCGACCAGCCGGATCTATGGCACCGCGATCGGCGCCGACTATCGGTTCTCGCCCTTCACGGTCGCCGGCTTCGCGCTGGCGGGCGGCGGCACCAATTTCGGCGGTGGCAATGGGCTCGGCACTGGCCGCAGTGACCTGTTCCAGGCTGGTGCCTTCCTCCGTCACACAATGGGGGCCGCTTATCTCAGCGGCGCGCTGGCCTATGGCTGGCAAGACGTGACGACCGATCGAACGGTTACACTCGGCAGCACCGATCAGTTGCGTGGCCGGTTCAACACCAATGCCTTCACGGGTCGCGTCGAAAGCGGCTATCGGCTGGATACACCAGGGCTCGGCTGGGGCGTGACGCCCTATGCCGCCGCTCAGTTCACCACCTTCCTGCTGCCCGGCTATGGCGAGCAGGCCGTCTCCGGTTCCGGGACATTTGCCCTCAACTACGCCAGCAAGACCGTCACGTCGCCACGTAGCGAAATCGGTCTGCGCAGCGACAAGTCCTTTGCGCTGCCGGACACCGTGCTGACTCTCCGCGGCCGCGCGGCATGGGCGCATGACTACAACACCAATCGCGCCGTCGGGGCGACCTTCCAGACCCTGCCCGGTGCGAGCTTTGTTGTGAACGGCGCGGCGCAGGCCCGCGATGCAGCGCTGACCACGGCATCGGCTGAACTGAAGTGGCGCAATGGCATCACCGTGGCGGCGACGTTCGAGGGCGAATTCTCCGAGGTGACCCGTTCGTATGCTGGCAAGGGTCTGGTGCGGTATAGCTGGTAGCAGAAGCGCTTCGCCTTCGACTTGCGGTCAGTAACCACTCTGGTCGCCCGCCCGGTGAAGAATGCCGCATCGCTTCCAGGACCGTCACAGGGCAAGCCCAGTCACGAAGTGCGCAAACTAACGAAGCTGTGGCACCGTCGCCGCCATCGCCGTGGTCAGGGCCGCGATCAGCGAGATGATGTCATACGGCTTGCGCACGATCGGGACCTCGCCCAGCGAGGCCGGGATCAGGCTGGTCTCGCCATAGCCGGTGGCAAACACGAACGGAATGCCGCGCGCGACCAGCTCATGCGCCACCGGCAGCGAACTGCCATTGCCAAGGTTGACGTCGAGGATCGCCAGATCGGGCCGGAAGACGCTGAGGCCTTGCAGCGCTTCCTTCACGGAGGACGCCGTCTCCACCGTGGCGGCGCCCTCATGCATCAGCATGGTCTGCACATCCATTGCGATCAGCAACTGGTCCTCGACCATCAGGATCTTGAGGCCCCGCATCGAGACCTGCGGCGCATTGTCGGCGAGACGTGCATGCACCGGCGGCCTCGCCAGCGGCGTCAGCCAGGTCACGAACCGTGCCGGGATCAGCAGTCGCACCCGCGCGCCCGGCTCCTCATAATGGACTTCGCTCTCGCCGCCGAGATCGTAGGGAACGCTGCGGCCGATCAGCATCGAGCCAAAGCCCGGCTTGGCGATCGCATGGACCCGTGGACCATCGCGCTCGAGCCAGTCGATCTCGCAATCGCCCGTTTCGGTCCGCTGCCAATTCAGGCTGAGCCGGCCGGTGTTGACCGATAGCGCGCCATATTTGGCGGCGTTGGTCGCCAATTCGTGCAGCACCAGAGCGAGCACTGAACACGCCCGCGAGTCGAGCAGCACGTCGGAACCGTCGAGCGCGATCCTGGCAACGGCATCCTTGTAGGGCGACAGCTCGGCCTCGGCGAGGTCGCGCAGGCCACCGCCGCCGCCGCCACGAATCACCTGGTCATGCGCCAGCGACAGCGCCTGGATACGGCCCTTCAACGAGGTGACGTAGGCCTCGATGCTGCGGCCTTCCTCGACCGGGTGCGAAACCAGCGACTTGATCAGGGCCAGGATGTTCTTGACGCGGTGGTTGAGCTCCTCGTTTAGCATCTTCTGCCGCAGATCAGCCTTGTGCCGCTCATCCGCCAGCATCTCGCTGTGGCGCATCACGACTTCCACCAGCGCTGTACGCGCGGCTTCGGCGGTATCGCGCTCGTCCTGAAGCCACGGCAGCGACTGCCGCTCCACTTCCTGCTTCCAGATCGCAAAACTCTTGCGCGGCGTCAGCCGATCACCGAGCGGACCGGACTCATAGCGCTTGTTGGGATCGCCAACCCAGTTCACGGTCTGCGCGACCTCCTTGCGGAAGAATACCAGATAGTCGCGGGGCAATTGCGACAGCGGTACCGCCATCACGCCGGACACCGCCGCGCGATAATCTTCCGCGCCCGGCCAACACTCGGACAGCGCATTGCTGGCCCACACCCTGCCATCCGCCATCGACGCGATGAAAGCCATCAGCGCCGGCACCGCGACGGCCGGTGGCGTGCTGCCATGCGCGGTCCAGCTCTTGTTGATATAGAGCCCGATGCCATCGCACGGCAGCAGCGCGGTGAAGTCGCGGACATTGTCGCGCAATAAATCCTCGACCTCGCCATGCGGCAACACGTTCTGCATCAGACGATCGAGAAAACCACGCGCCCGCTCGCTGGCGAGCAACTTCTGCTTTTGGGTCAGCGCGTCGAGCTGCAGCGAGAAGAATTCGCCGAACATCTCGGCGGCGACACGCTGTTCCATCGGCAGCACGCGCGGCTCGTAATGATGACAGGCGATCAGCCCCCACAACACGCCACCACTGATGATCGAAATCGACATCGAGGCGCCGACGCCCATGTTGCGCAGATATTCACAATGCACCGACGAGACGCTGCGCAGATGCGCGAAGGACAAATCGAGCGGTTCGCCGGATGCGTCGAGGGCGGGTTCGATCGCGACGCGGTCGCCATTGGAATCCGAAACGATGCGAACGGTATTCTGCAAATACAGAATCCGCGCCTGCTGCGGGATGTCGCTCGCCGGGAAATGCTGGCCGTGAAAACTCTCCAGATCGCTGCGCCGGGCTTCGCTGATCACCTGGCCGGACCCATCATGGGCAAAGCGGTAGATCATCACCCGGTCGTAACCCAGCGCCGCGCGCAGCAGCCGCGCGGCATTGTCGAACAGGGCGTCGAGCTCGCAGACCTGGCCGATCCGGCCGATCAGCAGCCGCGCCAGTTCCAGCGGCGGCGTCACCTCGGCTTCGGTGGCCAGCTCGAATTCAACGATGCTGACACCGCGGTGCCGATGTACCGCGACGTTGAACGTATTGTCGGAACGGGCGATCTTCAGACCCAGCAGCAATCCGGGGCGGGTCAGGCTTCCCCATTTCGCGGCGGCGTTGCGAATGTCATGGGTGGCCTGTTCGCCGATCAAGTCGTCGAGCGTAGCACCATTGATATCAATCCCTCCAAGCCCGAGCATGGCGGCGGTATTGGCCGAGTGACGCCGCACCACCGCCACCGAACCGTCACAGGCCAGCAGACAGCCATGTGACTGAATGCTGCCGGGTATATGAATAGGTTCGCGGTCGCAATTGGTGAGATCGACGGGTTTCGTGGTGGCCAGCATGAAATAGGTCTCTTACAGCGCAGCATCGGCCCGGGTCGGTGCTCGCGCCTTGCCCGTTCAACAGTTTTACCGGAATGATGGATCCGCAAAAGCCTTCCGAATCGCCGGCGAGAAGCGGGAACGTCGAGCGGATGCGGCCCGATCGGTAGGTCATGTAACGACGGAGCGCTCTATTTTGATCCCCCGCAAGGGAAAAAAATCACGTCATCGTCGTCCGCGCCGGGATCAGGTCAGTCTGTCGCACCCGCGGCCAACCAGGCGGCGATGGTAGCGCGCTCGGCGGCGGTCATTTCCGTTACGTTTCCGGGCGGCATGGCATTCGACCAGGCCGCGTTGCGCCCGATCAGCCTTGCATAGCGCCGGATGTGGCCGCCGTCGTCGAGCAAGATACCTTTTGGCGCGGTGGTAATCTTATCCCAGACCGGCTCCACGGCGTGGCACATGCCGCAGCGGGTCGACACGATCTCTTGTACCGCCGCGAAGTCCGGCTGCGCCGGCAGCGCGCCGGTATGGACCTGGCGCGGGCCCGCCGCCGAGAGCAGGCCAATGGCGATCATGGCGACCGCGGCGACGCCCCACACCCACCAGGGTGATGGCCGATCGGCATGTCGCGCATTGAAGAAGTGCCGGATCACCGGCCCCAGCGCGAGCACGATGGCGACGATCACCCAGTTGAAGCGGGTGGCGAACAGTAGCGGGTAGTGGTTGCTGATCATCAGCACGATCACTGGCAGCGTCAGATAGTTGTTGTGGACCGAACGCTCCTTGCCGGCCGCGCCCCAGCGCGGGTCCGGAGTCTTTCCTGCCAGCAACACGGCGACGATCTTGTTCTGGTTGGGGATGATCGTAGCGAAGACGTTGGCGACCATGATGGTGCCGACAATGGCGCCGATCTGGTTGAAGGCGCCGCGGCCACTCAATACATGGGTGAAGGCATAGGTCAGCCCGACCAGGAACAGATAACCACCAATCGCGAACGGCAATTCATGGCGCGCCAGCCCGGAGCGGCACGCCGCCTCATACAGCAGCCATGCCAGCAGCAGGCTGCCGAGACTGAACAGCCCGGCCCGCAGCGGCGTCAGGTCGAGCACCGCCTTGTCGACCAGGAATAGATCCGCTTCGAGATAATAGACGATCAGCATCAGCACGAAGCCGGACAGCCAGGTGGTATAGGCCTCCCATTTGAACCAGGTCAGTTCGGTGGGCATCGCCGCCGGCGCCACCAGATATTTGACGATCCGGTAGAAGCCGCCGCCATGGACCTGCCACGCCTCGCCCTTGACGCCGTCCGGCAGGCCGCTGCCGGGCTTCAGGCTGAGGTCGAGATGGATGAAATAGAACGAACTGCCGATCCATCCCATCGCCGCCACCACATGCAGCCAGCGGAAAATCAGGCTGACCCATTCGGTCGCGACGGATTGCCAGAGCATCGATGATTCCTGTTCAACAGGGCGGAAACTCCAGCCGTGACACAGCGGCGCCTCGACCTCGTTGACTCACGTCAAACCGGGCGTCGAGGATGGATCGTAGCCCGGATGAGTTTTCCATTGCTCGCAGAGCGAAGGAAAGGCGACATCCGGGACCTGCGCTTGATGAAAATTCCGCCCCCGGATGGCGGCCTCGCGATGCCGCGCATCGCACCGCCTCATCCGGACTACACGTGCTACTCTTTCTTGCTTCGCCCCTTATGGGAGAAGGTGGCGCAAACGAAGTTCGCGCCGGATGAAGGAAGCTTGGTGACGGAGCGTACGGCCCGCCTCACCCGTCTTCGCTTCGCGAAGCCACCCTCTCCCACCAGGGGAGAGGGAAGAAAGCGCTCCTGCCCTACCTCGCCCGTCGTGAAAACACCGAGATCAGCACCGGCAGCGTGATCAGGATGACGAACGGCGCCAGCATCATGCCGACCACGACCACGACGGCGAGCGGCTTCTGCACCTGCGAGCCGATGCCCTCGGACAGCGCCGCCGGCGCGAGGCCGATGCCGGCCACGATGCAGGTCATCAGCACCGGACGCAGCTGCAACTCGCCGGTACGGATCACCGCCTTGATCCGCTCCATGCCCTCGTCGATCAGCTGGTTGAACTGCGACAGGATCAGAATCCCGTCCATCACCGCGATGCCGAACAGCGCGATGAAGCCGATCGCCGCCGAGACGCTGAACGGAATGTCGAACAGCAGCAGGCCAAGCACGCCGCCGAAGATCGCCATCGGGATCACGCTCATCGCCAGCAAGGTGTCCGCCACCGAGCCGAAATTGAACCATAGCAGCACCCCGATCAGCGCCAGGCTGATCGGTACCACGATCGACAGCCGCTTGATGGCATCCTGCAGATTGCCGAACTCACCAACCCACTCCGCCCGCGAACCAGCCGGTAGCTGCACCTGCGCCGCCACCTTCTCCTGGGCTTCGCGGATGGCGCTGCCGAGATCGCGCTCGCGCACCGAGAACTTGATCGGCAGATAGCGTTCCTGGCCCTCGCGATAGATATAGGCGGCGCCCGATACCAGGCTGATATTGGCAAGTTCGCTGAGCGGAATCTGCGCGACGGTGCCATTCGGCCCGGGCGCGCCGACCCGCAGGTTCTGGATCGCCTCGGCGCTGCGACGGAATTCAGGCGCGAGGCGAACGATGATCGGGAAGTGCCGATCGGAGCCGGGCTCGTAGATATCGCCGGCGCTGTCGCCACCGATCGCCACCTTGATAGTGGCGTTGATGTCGCCCGGCGACAGGCCATAACGCGCCGCCTTGGCGCGGTCGATGTCGATCTGGATGGTCGGCTGGCCGAGCGAGGTGAACACCGCCAGATCGGTGACGCCCTGCACGGTGGCCAGCACCGACTTGATCTTGTTGGCGGTAACGGTCAGCGCCTCGAGGTCGTTGCCATACAGCTTGATGGAGTTCTCGCCCTTCACACCGGAGACGGCCTCGGAGACGTTGTCCTGCAGATATTGCGAGAAGTTGAATTCGACGCCGGGAAATTTCGTCTGCAGCTCCTTCAGCAAGCGCGCCGTCAGCGCGTCCTTGTCCTGCGGTGCCGGCCATTCGGTCGACGGCTTCAGCGGCGCGAAGAATTCGGCGTTGAACAGGCCGGCGGCGTCGGTGCCGTCATCGGGGCGGCCATGCTGTGACACCACCGATTCGACCTCAGGCTGGGCCCGGATCAGCTTGCGCATCTCGTTGACATAGGAGTTGCCCTCCTGCAGCGAGATGGTCGGGGGCAGCGTGGCGCGAATCCACAGATTGCCCTCTTCCAGCTTGGGCAGGAATTCCAGCCCGAGCATGCGCGCCAGGATGACGGTCAGCACCACCAGCACGACGCCGGCGCTCATCACCAGCCTGGTGTTGCGCACCGCCCAGATCAGCACCGGCATGTAGATCCGGTGCAACTGTCGCATGATCCAGGTTTCGGTTTCCTGGACATGCGCCGGCAGGATGATGGCGCTCAATGCCGGGGTGATGGTGAAGGTGGCGATCAGGCCGCCGGCCAGCGCATAGGCGTAGGTGCGCGCCATCGGCCCGAAGATGTTGCCCTCGACGCCGGACAGCGTGAACAGCGGCAGGAACGCGGCGATGATGATGGCGGCGGCAAAGAAGATCGAGCGCGACACGTCGGCGGAGGCGCTGAGGATGCCGTGCTTCTTCATGCCCATGATGGTCTCGGGCGAGATGTGGCTGGCCTCGGCCTCCGACAGTTCGGTGGTGTGCGACAGCCGGCGGAAGATCGCCTCCACCATGATCACGGTGCCATCGACGATCAGGCCGAAATCGATCGCCCCGACCGACAGCAGGTTGGCGGATTCGCCGCGCAGTACCAGAATGATGACGGCGAAAAACAGCGCGAACGGGATCGTGGCGCCGACGATCAGCGCGCTGCGCAGATTGCCGAGGAACAGCCATTGCAGCAGCACGATCAGGACGATGCCGACCACCATGTTGTGCAGCACGGTATGGGTGGTGACGTCGATCAGGTCCTTGCGGTCATAGATGCGCTCGATCCGGACGCCGGGCGGCAGGATGCTGGAATTATTGATCTTCTTTACGGTCTCTTCGACGCGGGTGATGGTCGGCGAACTCTTTTCGCCACGACGCATCAACACGATGCCCTGCACGATGTCGTCGTCCTGGTTGAGCCCGGCGATGCCCAGCCGCGGTTTCTCGCCGACCGACACGGTGGCGACGTCCTTGACCAGCACCGGATTGCCCGCGGTCTGCGAGATCATGGTGTTGGAGAGGTCCTCGATCGAGCGGATCAGGCCGACGCCGCGCACGACCGCGGATTGCGAGCCGATATTGACCGTGTTGCCGCCGACATTGATGTTGGCGTTGCCGACCGCGGTCAGCAGTTGCGGCAGCGTCAGGCCATAGGCCACCAGCTTGTTGAAATCGACCTGGATCTCATAGGTCTTGGTCTTGCCGCCCCAGCCGGTGACGTCGATGACGCCGGGCACCGAGCGGAAGCGGCGCTGCAGCACCCAATCCTGCAGGGTTTTGAGATCGAGCACACTGTAATTCGGCGGCCCGACCAGACGGTAGCGATAGATCTCGCCGATCGCCGACAGCGGCGAGATGCCGGGCTGCACATTGCCGGGCAGCGGCGTCAGCTGCGACAGCCGGTTCAGCACCTGCTGCAGCGCCTCGTCATAGGTGTAGTCGAACGAGAACTGCAGCTTGACGTCGGACAGGCCGTATAGAGAAATGGTGCGGATCACCTTCAGGTTCTTGATGCCTGCGACCTGGGTCTCGATCGGGATCGTGATGTAGCGCTCGATCTCCTCCGACGACAGGCCGGGCGACTGCGTGACGATGT
>JACMOT010000562.1 GCA_014377915.1 Tardiphaga sp. | reverse complement strand
CCGTTCGCGCCGAAACATGGCCTTGGTTAACAAAATGCATGTCGCAATTGGTTGCTGATTCCCTTCCCTGATCGCAACAGGATAGGTCGCGCATTTTGTCAAACGTTCAGCCTTTCGCAATGGATTCGCTCGTTGAGGTTGATCCGATGTGGTATATATCTACTCCCTAAAACAATCATTCATACCTTTGGCGCAAGGCAGTCGGCAGTTTTGTATGTTTCTTCCGCTTCGAATTCATTTTTTACGGCTTCAGCCATCAGGCTCAGGATTATGCCGCCGCCGCGGGAACGCGCGCGCATCAAGGCGTTTCAGGATTTGCGTATGACCAGTTTCGACAAGCCCGATTATCTCAGTCCCGACGACCCGTTGTATTATGCGCCGCGCCGGTTGCGTCAGGCATCCGATCGCCCGTCGGCGCCGGACGTCGTGCCGAACGACGTGGCCGCCGCGTCGAGGCGTCATTTGATGCAGCCTGAACTGGTGCCGGCGCCGCCTCCTGGCGGACTGCGGCGACTGATGGGGGAAAACCGCCTTGGCGTGATCGGCGGCATCGCTGTCGCGGTAGTGCTGGCGGGTTTCGCCGCGGTGGTCGTTACCATCATGACGCCCGTGGCACAGCCGCCAGGCGAGGCGAATGCCGCGGCACCGTCGTTCCTCGGGGTGCTGCAATCGAGAGGTCTGCCCGCCACGGCGACGCCCGCGAGCGACAGCGGCAAGGCCGCGGCCGACGATGCCGACGGCGCGGCCGCGCCGGTCGTCGGGCCCGCGAGCGAACCGGCCGCCAAGCCGGATGATTCCGATGCGCTGCTTCGGCAGTTGATGCAGTGGGACAAGAATTCCGCCGCGAAGCCGGCCCCCTAGCCGCGGGTCGGATGATTTCGAACGCACCATTTTTTATTTGTATTCTGGCGGGAAGTACCTTGATGATTTCTATCACCCGACGCCAATCCAATCTTCCCGGATGGTCGGCGACAATTGCCCGCGGCGCCTTGTTGGCCAGCGGTCTCGCGCTCGCCGTTCCCGCCACCGCGGCGCCAGGAGACAAGGCCGCCGTGGTGCGCACGCTGGCCAGCCGGGTTGGCCTGATCGTGGGCGCAGCCTCGAATTGCCGCAACCTGCAGCGCCCCCGTGTGCAGAACGTGGTCGACAAATTTGCCGTCGTGATCAAGGAAGCGTCGGCCAACGAAGCCGAGCGCGTCGACATCATTCAGCAACTCGACCGTAGCCTCGGCGATGGCCGCCGCGCCATGACCAATCCCGAGGTCGAGTGCGCACAGGCCGAACGCCAGTTCGTCGATCTGGAACGCTCCATCGTGACCTCCGCGCTGCCCGACCCGGGCGCGATCTCCGCGGCGGCACCGATGTCGTTCGCGCCCGCGCAGCCCGCGCCGACCCCGGCCGCCGCCGCGCCGTCAAGCGCCGTTCATGGCGTCACCGATCAGGAAATCCGCTTCGGCATGGTGGGGCCGTTCTCCGGCCCGTCCAAACAGCTCGGGCGTCAGATGAAGCTCGGCATCGATACCGCCTTCAACCGCGTCAATGAGGCCGGCGGCATTTCCGGCCGCATGCTTCGGCTGATCGCGGCCGATGATGGATATGAACCGAGCCGGACCCTGGCGGCCATGGCGCAGTTGTACGACAAGGAACAGGTGTTTTGCTATATCGGCAATGTGGGCACGCCGACCGCGGCGGTGGCGGCGCCCTATGCGCTCGAGCGGCGCGCGCTGTTCTTCGGTGCGTTTACGGGAACGCCGGTGCTGCGCCATGATCCGCCGGATCGCTACGTCTTCAACTATCGCGCGGGTCTAACCGAGGAGATCGAAGCCTCGGTGCGTTATCTGGTCAAGGTGCGGCGATTGCAGCCGCGGCAGATCGCCGTGTTCGCGCAGGACGATGCCTTCGGCGAGGTTGCCTTTGGCGTGGTGGTCAAGGCGATGCGCATCCTCGGGGCCAGCGACGACCTGGCGTTGCGCCTCAGCTACAAGCGCGGCTCTATCGACGTGAACGACGCGCTGACGACGCTAGCTACGCGCAAAGCCAACAACGCGATCAAGGCCGTGATCATCGTTGGCTCCTATCGCGCCTCCGCGAAACTCATCGAAAAGACAAACGACCTGTATCCGGGGATGATCTACACCAATATTTCTTTCGTCGGCAGCAGCGAACTCGCGGAAGAGCTGAAGCTGTTGGGACCGCGCTACAGCAATGGCGTGGTCGTGACACAGGTGGTGCCGGCGGTGGACGGCTATTCCTCCGCGATCCTCGAATACAAGGCGTCGCTCGCCAAATATTTCCCCGGCGAGGCGCCGGACTACGTTTCGCTCGAAGGCTATATCGGCGCCAATATCGTGATCCAGGCCTTGAAACAGATTGGACCGCAGCTCGACACCGAGAGATTGGTGGACAGCCTCGAAAGTCTGCGCGGCGTGGACATGGGGCTGGGGACGTCGCTGAGCTTCGGTCGCTCGGATCACCAGGCCTCGCACAAGGTGTGGGGAACGGCGCTGGATGAATCCGGCAAGTACCAGGCGATCGACCTGGAATAGGGCAACAGCGATAAATCCGGCACGCCAAAGACGGTTTCGGACAAGGGGGATTCCATGACGTTCACTTCACCAGGCAAGACGACCTCACGGATGGAGGCGAGCATTGCGCGTGGCATTCTGCTGGTGGCGTGCAGCATGCCATTCGCCCCCGCGGCAAGCGCCGCGCCGGGTGAGAAGGTCGCCGTCGTGCGCACGCTGGCCAGCCGGGTCGGTCTGATCGTCGGCGCGGCTTCGAACTGTCGCAATCTGCCGCGCGCGCGCGTGCAGGCGGTGGTCGATAAATTTGCCATCGTCATCAGGGAAGCGTCGACCAACGAAGTCGAGCGCGCTGAAATCACCCAGCAACTTGACCGCAGCCTCAGCGACGGCCGTCGCGCCATGACCAATGTGGACGTGGAATGCGGGCCGGCGGAGCGCCAGTTCGCCGATCTGGAGCGCTCGATCATCACGTCGGCTCCGTCCGACGCGGCGGCCACCGCGGCCGCCACGCCCGTGCAACCGGCGCCCACTCCACCGGCGCCGGTGCAGACCGCCGCCGCGCCAGCGATGGCCGCGCCGGCGGGCTCCGGTCCGGCCATCCGCGGCGTGACCGATCGCGAAATTCGCTTCGGCATGGTGGGACCGTTTTCCGGCCCGTCCAAGCAGCTCGGACGACAGATGAAGCTCGGTATCGATACCGCCTTCAACCGGGTCAATGATTCCGGTGGCGTTGCCGGCCGCATGCTCCGGCTGATTTCGGCCGACGACGGCTTCGATCCGACCCGGACATTGGCGGCGATGTCGCAGCTCTACGACAAGGACCAGGTGTTGTGCTTCATCGGCAATGTGGGGACGCCGAATGCCGCGGTCGCGGCGCCCTATGCGCTCGAGCGACGCGCGTTGTTCTTCGGGGCGTTCACCGGCACGCCGGTGCTGCGCCGTGATCCGCCGGATCGCTATGTCTTCAACTATCGCGCGAGCATCACCGAAGAGGTCGAAGCGTCGGTACGTTATCTGGTCAAGGTACGGCGGTTGCAGCCGCGGCAGATCGCCGTGTTCGCGCAGGATGACAGCTTTGGCGACGCGGTGTTCGGCGTGGTGGTCAAGGCGATGCGCACCCTGGGCGTGAATGACGGGCAGGCGCTGCGCCTGAGTTACAAGCGTGGCACGATCGACGTGAACGACGCCGTCGCACTGATGGCAACCCGCAAGGCCGCCAATGCCATCAAGTCGGTGATCATCATCGGCTCCTATCGATCGTCGGCGAAGTTCATCGAAAAGACCCACGATTCGTATCCGGGGCTGGTCTACACCAATCTTTCCATCGTCGGCAGCACCGAGCTGTCCGAGGAGCTCAAGCTGTTGGGCGCGCGCTATACCAATGGCGTGGTGGTGACGCAGGTGGTGCCGGCGGTGGACGGCTATTCGTCGGCGATCCTGGAATACAAGGCGGCGCTCGCCAAATATTTCCCGGGCGAAGCGCCGGACTATGTGTCGCTCGAGGGCTACATCGGCGCCAACATCATGATCCAGGCGTTACGGCAGATTGGCCCGCAGCTTGATACCGAGAAACTGGTGGACAGCCTGGAAAGCCTGCGCGGCGTCGACATGGGGCTTGGCACGTCGCTCAGCTTCGGCCGCTCGGATCACCAGGCGTCGCACAAGGTTTGGGGAACGGCGCTGGATGAATCCGGCAAGTACCAGGCGATCGACCTGGAGTAGGGCGATAACGGTCACTACGGCTACGTCAGAAACAATCTTAAACAAGGTAATTCATGAACATCGATTGGCAATTGAAGCGGAAACTGGCGCCGGTACACACGGTGCTGGCACGTGGCGTGTCGCTGGTGGCCTGCGGCGGCATGCTGGCCATGTTCGCGGCCACCGTGGCGCCGGCGGCGCCGGCCACCACGGGGCCCGCGGTTCGCGGCATCACCGACCGGGAAATCCGGCTTGGCATCGCGGCGCCATTTTCCGGCGCGTCAAAGGAATTGGGCCGGCAGATGAAGCTCGGCCTCGATACCGCCTTCAATCGCGTCAACGATGCCGGCGGTATCGATGGCCGGATGCTGCGCCTGATCGCGGCCGATGACGGCTATGAGCCGACAAGGACGCCGGAGGCGATGGCCCAACTGTATGACAAGGAGCAGGTGTTCTGCATGATCGGCAATGTCGGCACGCCCACCGCGTTGGTCGCGGCGCCCTATGCGCTGGAGCGGCGGATGTTGTTCTTCGGCGCGCTGTCGGGGGCTCCGGCGCTGCGGCACGATCCGCCGGATCGCTACATCTTCAATTATCGCCCCAGCACCGCCGAGGAGACCGACGCCGCCGTTCGCTATCTGGTCAAGGTGCGCCGCCTGCAGCCGCGGCAGATCGTGGTGTTCACCCAGCAGGATGCGTTCGGCGATTCCGGCTTTGCCGGCGTCGCCAAGGCGATGCGCGCGCTTGGTATCGGCGAAAACGCGGTCATTCGGCTGAACTACAAGCGCAACTCCGTCGATGTCGACGAGGCGGTCAATCAGTTGAAGGCGATGAAAATTCCGATCAAGGCCGTGATCATGGCGGCGACCTACCGGGCCGGGGCGAAGTTCATCGAGAAGACCCATGATCAGTTTCCCGGGATGATCTACACCAACGTGTCGTTCGTCGGCGCCACCGCGCTGGCCGAGGAATTGAAGCTGCTCGGGCCGCGCTATACCAAGGGGGTGATCGTTACCCAGGTGGTGCCGGCGGTCGACGGCTATTCGTCGGCGATTCTCGAATACAAGGCGGCGCTGGCGAAGTACTTTCCGGGTGAAGCCCCGGACTATATTTCGCTGGAAGGTTACGTGGTGGGTAATGTGCTGGTGCAGGCGATGCGGCAGGCCAGCCCGCAGCTCGACACCGAGCGGCTGGTCGACAGTCTGGAGGCCCTGCGCCAGCTCGACATGGGGCTCGGCACCGTCCTCAGCTTCGGTCGCAGCGAACACCAGGCCTCGCACAAGGTGTGGGGAACGGCACTGGACGAAAACGGCCGCTACCAGGCCATCGATCTGGAATAGCGGGTACGGATGACCCGGCTCGCGGTGGATGTTGAATGGATGAGGTCGTCTATGAGTATCAACGCGTGGGTAAAGCGGAAACTGGCGGGCCTGCGTCCGGCGTTCGGCGGCGGCGCACGGCTTCTGGTCTGTGGCGTGGTGCTGGCTTCGCCGGTCAGCGCCGCGCCGGGTGACAAGGCCGCGGTGGTGCGGACGCTGGCGACCAGGGTGGGGTCGATCGTCGGCGCCGTCTCGAACTGTCGGGGCATCGCCCGCCCGCGGGTGCAGGCGATGATCGACAAATTCTCCGCCGTGATCGCGGAGGCTTCGGCCAATGACACCGAGCGCGTCGAGCTCCGGCAGCAGCTCGACCGCAGCCTGGCCGATGGCCGTCGCGCGCTGGGCAATGCCGACACCGAATGCGCGGCGGCGGAACGCCAGTTCGCGGATCTGGAACGCTCGATCGGCGCGAGCTCGCTCGCCAATACGCCGGCGCCGGCGCTGGGGGAGGCCGGTGGCGCCCGCGGTCCCGTTGCCGCCCCGGGCCCCGCGGGGGGCCGGCGCGGGGG
>JACMOT010000561.1 GCA_014377915.1 Tardiphaga sp. | reverse complement strand
TGTAAGCGACGGCAGCCTGCGACACATACGAAAACGCCGCCCGGGGAACCGGGGGGCGGTTTCTTTTTCATTCAATCTTGCGGTCACCCATTTGTTCCCGGCGCGGGGCGGGCTTCTTTTGGCCCCCCCCCACCCCACACAAAACCCCCCCCCGGAAACGGGGGCGACGTTTTCTTTTACATTCAATCTGTCGTTCACCTATTTGTCCCGGACGCGGTGCGGCATTCTTATGCCGCTCGGCAGAGCCGGGACCGTCGCGAATGCCGGAGTTTGATACGGTCCCGGCTCTGCAGCGCATTACGCCGCAAGAGCGGCGCACTGCACTGCGTCCGGGACAAGTGTACAGCAGCCGCTAGACCACCACCGCCTGCTTGGCAAAACCCTCTTGTCCGAAGATACGCGTATAGCGTTCGATCTCCGGCGGACTGCCCGTGGTCTTCGCTGGATTGTCCGACAGCTTCACCGCGGCACGGCCGTTGGCGGAGGTGACCTTGCAGACCAGGCTGATCGGATCGAGCGTATCGAGGCCGCGCGGGTGGGTGCCGCGGAAATCATTGGTGGCCATGGTGCCCCAGCCAAAGCTCTCGCGAATCCGGCCGCGGAATTTCTGGTGCAGGTCGATCATCGAATCGACCTCCAGCCCGTCCGAGAACATCGCGCGCTTCTTGCGCGGATCCTCGCCGCGCGACGCGTACCAGGCGATGATTTCCTCGCCGGCGGCGACCGGCTCCTTGGAATCCATCCGCATGCCGGTCCAGCCGGCCGCCCATTCCGGCGCATCGCGCAAAAACTGCGTCATGCCAAAAGTGTCCGGCAGGATGATCAGCAGCTCGCCGTCATAGACCTCCTGCCACTTCGCCAGCACGTCATATTGCGCGCGCTTCAGGTCGGCGTCGCTGTCGGAGAGGCACGCGGCGACCATCGGCAGTTCATGCGAATTGGTGCCGATCGCCTCGAAGGAATGCTTGAAGGCGAGCAGGGCGTTGGAGGTGCCGACAAAGGTGCGGCCGAGCTCGTTGGCCATCACGTCGGTGACCCATTCTTGCCACAGGAAGCTGTGCCGCCGCCTTGTGCCGAACTCGGCCAGCCGCAAATCGGGATGCGCCTGTAGCCGCTGGATCTTGCCCCAGATCTTGGTCTTGGCCTGGGCGTAGAGGATATCCAGCTCGAACTTGTCGAGCATCGACATCGCGCTGCGCGTGCGCAATTCGCTGACGATCGCCAGCGCGTAGATTTCCCACATCGTGACTTCGGCCCAGGCGCCCTCGAAGGTCAGCACATATTGGCCGTCGATGGTCTCGAGGTGGTAGTCCGGCAACCGGAAGCTGCGCAGATATTCGATATATTCCGGGCGAAAAATGTCACGGCGGCCATAGAAGCGGTTGCCGGCCAGCCAGATCAGTTCGTTTTCGCGAAACCGCAGCGTGCGGGCGTGATCGAGTTGCGCGCGCAGCACCGCTTCGGGAATGATCTGCGCCAGCCGCACCGTCCTGGTGCGGTTGATCAGGCCGAAGGTAACCGGAACCTCGGCATAGAGCATCCAGATGAACTGGTGCATCAGGAATTTGTAGAAATCGGTGTCGAGCAGCGACCGGATGATCGGATCGAGCCGATAATTGTGATTATGGACGCGGGTGGCGAAATCCATCATGGCGACGCCAATCCTGAACAGGTGCCGACGGGCACGGCGTGACGCGGCATCGGCCGGTCACTGACGCAGCGATTGCGCCAGTAAAAGGGAGGTATCCGCCGGGTTTGGCGATGTCAACGGAGCGGGGGACTTCGATGCGCCGCGGGGCAGGCCGGCGGCTCCGCGGGATCAGGGCTGGCGCTGCAGGCGCGGGTCGGGGGCATTGGCCTGCAGCGTGTTCTGGATCGCTTCGCGGAGCAGGGGGTATTCCGCGGGTTCCCAATCCGAGACCCGGATGTCCGCGAGCAGCGCGGCCGACTTGCCGAACACGATGATCCGGTCGCCGACGCTCATGGCTTCTTCGAGCTGGTGGGTGATCAGGATGGCGGTACTGTGGAACTCACGCGCCAGCGCCACGAAGGTCTGGCGCAGTTCCCCGGCCGTCACTTCGTCCAGCGCGCTGAAGGATTCATCCGCCAGCAGGATTTCCGGCTGCACCGCGAAGGCGCGCGCGATCGCGACGCGCTGGCGCATCCCGCCGGACAATTCACGCGGATAAGCGTGGGCGAATTTCCCCAGCCCCAGCCGCCGCAGCCAGTCCATCGCACGTTGCTGCCGCACGTCCTCGGAGATGCCGATCAGCTCCAGCGGCAGCTTGACGTTGTCGAGCGCCGAGCGCCACGGCAACAGCCGATCCTGCTGGAAGATGGTCGCGATCTTGCCGCGGAAGGCGTCGAAATCATCATAGGGCGTCTTGTCGCCAATGCTGATGCGGCCCGCGGTCGGATGCTCCAGCCCAATCAACAGGTCGAACAGAGTCGATTTGCCACAGCCGGTCTGGCCGACGATGGCGACCATCTCGCCGGGCTCGATGCGCAGCGTCAATCGATCGATCGCCACCACCGACTGGCCGGAGGTGGTCTGGCGGAACAGCTTTCGCAAGTCTGATATTTCGATGGCCGCTGACGCGCTCATGCCCGCCACCGCAGCACGCGGGTCTCCAGCCGCACCAGCAAGGCTTCCAGCATGAACAGCAGTACCACCAGCACCAGCGTCCAGGCGAACACGTCGGCGACGGAGAACAGTTCCTGCGCCACCGAGAGCTGATGCCCGATCCCGGTGACCGCGCCGACCAGCTCGGCGATGGTGACGACGCGGATCGCCAGGCTGAGCGTGATCTTCCAGCTGGTGATGAGGCCCGGCGTGATCGCCGGCAGCATCAGCTTGCGGAAAAACTGCAACGGCGTCGGCCGGAACGAGCGGATCATCTGTTTCAGCTCCTTTGAAACCTCGCGCATGTTGTCGAGCGCATCGACCGTGAAGACCGGCGCGCAGACCACGATCAGCACGAACACGATGCGGAATTCGACGCCCTTGAACCACAGCACCGCGAACAGGATCCACGACACCACCGGCACCGCCATCAGGATGCGGACCAGCGGCCGCAAATGTCGTTCGAGGCTCTCCGACAGATACATCACGATGGCTACCGCGACGCCGATGGCGAAGGACAGCACCAGCGACAGCAGCACGCGGCCGAGCGTCACGACGACGTCGAGCGGCGTCACCTTCATCAGGCTGGTGGCGATCCGGCCGAGGCCGGGAATCGCAAAAGCGGGAATGCCCAGCGTCGGTGCCAGATAGGACATGGCCTGCCAGATCGCCGCCAGCACGGCGATCGACACAATGGCCTCGCGCGGCAGGTTGCTGAGCAGCAAAGAGCGCCGGGGTTCTGCCAGCGACGTGGCGGCACGCGTCTCGTCAGGGGGCATAGATGATGGCTTCGTCTGGCAGCCTGGGATGGAAGCCGGCCGTTACCGCGCGTTCAAACGTGTCCCAGATTCCCTTGCGCTCCTCGCCCCACGCAGGCCGGGCATCGAAGTCCCAGCGCTTGGCCAGCACGGCTTCTTTCAGGATGCCGGCGGGCAGCTTGACGGTTTCGACCGCGATGCGGTCGGCGCCGTCGGGGTCGCTGCGCAGATATCTGGTGACGTCCTGCAGGGCGGCGACGAATTTCTTCGGCGCATCGGGCAGTTTCGTGATGGTGTCCTCGCGCATCGCATAGACCAGCTCCCAGCCACTATTGCCGGTGAGCTCTTTCCAGGCATCATTGGCATTGAAGATGATCCGCAGTTCGGGATCTTCCTTCATCATCATGGTGGCGATTGGCTCGATCACCATCGCCGCATCGACCCGCTTGGCGGCGAGTTGCGCGCGCGCGACGGCGAAATTGGCGTTGACCAGCGTCATGTCCTTGGCGAGTTCGATGTTGTTGGACTTGGCGTAGATCGACAGGATCTGGAATTGCCCGCTGCCCATGTCGGCGGCGAACTGCTTGCCCTTCAGGTCGGCGAAGGTCTTGATCGCCGGATCGCGCGTCAGTACCACGAGATCGGCCAGTGTCGCGCCGGTCGCAATGATCTTCAGCGGAACGCCTTCAAGCCGCAATTTCTGGAAATAGGTCGGGCCACCGATCAGCGTATCGACCTCGCCGGTGGCGAAGCCGGCATAATAGGCCGCGAAGGAGGGATACACCTGAACGTCGGCTTCGAAGCCGTTATTCGTATCAAAGCTGCGCGCCTTCATGATGTTGACAATGATCGGCGCGAACACTGGAAGCGTGAGACTGCCGACGCGAATTTTCGGCAATGGCTGGGCGAGCGATCGCCACGTCGATGTGCCCAGCAGCGTCGCAGCCGTGCCCAAAGTAAAGGCGCGTCGTGAAAGTCGGGTCATGGGCCTCTCCTTGAAAAGCGCGACAATGAAAGCGCCAGCGTGATTGGCGAGCATGCCGCGCTATTTGTTTGTAAGCAAACGATATGCCAAAATTGAATCCAGCAAATTGTCTTGCGGTCGGGAAATAAGGTGCTAGCATTTCGTTTGTGTGCAAATGAAATTGGCCTTCACCGCAGGAGCCCCGCAATGCCGCATGTGACAACGCCCGACGGCACCAAGCTTTATTATGAAGAGGTCGGCACCGGGAGTCCCGTGGTTTTTGTCCACGAATATGCCGGTGACTACCGCACCTGGGAGCCGCAGCTCCGCTACTTCTCGCGGGCGCATCGCTGCATCACGTTGAGCCAGCGCGGTTATCCTCCGTCGGACGTGCCGACCGACCCGGCGTGCTACGGTCAGGACATCGCGCGTGATGATATCATTGCCGTGATGGACGCGTTGAAGATCGACAAGGCCCATATCGTCGGCCATTCGATGGGAGCCTCGACCGCGCTGCATGTCGGCCTCAACTATCCCCAGCGCTGCCTGTCGGTGACGGCGGCGAGCTGCGGTTACGGTTCGAGCCCCGATGCGGCCTTTGTGGAGCAGGGCCGTGCCGCCTCGCGCGAAACCGCCAGGATGTTCGAGACGGTCGATTTTCCGACCGCGGCCGCGCGTTATGCCGATGGTGCGACGCGGCAAACCCACAAGAACAAGGATCCGCGCGGCTTTGCCGAGTTCGCGCGTATGCTTGCCGATCATTCGCCGATCGGCCACGCGCTCACGATGCGCGAGTTGCAGGCCAAGCGACCGATGCTGTGGCAGATGGAGACAGCGCTGAAGCAGTTCGCGGTGCCGCTATTGGTGATCGTCGGCGACGAGGACGATTGGTGCCTCGATCCCAGCATCTTTCTCAAGCGTACGGTGCCGACCGCGGGCCTGCTGGTAATCCCGCGCTCCGGCCACACCATCACGTCGGAGGAGCCGGCGGCCTTTAACGCCGCTTTGTCCGAACTGTTCGCGGCGACCGCGGCGGGCAGCTGGATGTCGCACCGGAAACCGGCCTGAGCATGAAAGTGCCCGGCGATATTCACGTCGACATGGCGGATGGCATCGCGACGCTGCGGCTGGTCAATCCGGCACGCCGCAACGCGATCTCGACCGCGATGTGGCTCAAGGTCGCTGCCTTTGCAGAGGATGTGCGAGGCCGCCGCGATGTCCGCGTCGTGATCCTTCGCGGCGATGGCGAGTCAATATTTTCAGCCGGCGCGGACATTTCGGATTTCGCCACGGCGCGATCGGGCGAGGGCCAGGCCCGCGCCTATGACGATCTTGTGGAAGCGACGTGCAGGAAGATCGAGGCGATCCCGCAGCCGACCATCGGACTGATTTTCGGTGGCTGCATGGGCGCTGGCGCCTCGGTGGCTGCGAGTTGCGACCTACGCGTCGCGGCGGAGGATTCTTTTTTTGCGGTGCCCGCGGCGAAGCTCGGCCTCGGCTACGACCCGCGTGGCATTGCGCGCTTCATCCGCGTATTTGGTGCCGGTACAACGCGGCAAGTGCTGTTCACCGCGGACCGGTTGCCGGCGACGCGCGCTTACGCGCTGGGGGCGATCCACACCGTGGCGCCAAAGGCGGAGGTGGAAGCTGCCGCTTTTACACTGGCCCGGCAAATCGCCGGCAATGCGCCGCTGACGACCCCGGCGGCCAAGGCGGCGACCCCCGCCATCACCACTGACAATTCCGAGCTGCTGGCGCAGGCCGAGGCGCTTTATGCAGCGGCCGATGCCAGCGCCGACTACGCCGAAGGCCGTAACGCCTTTGCCGAGAAACGACCCCCGGTGTTCACCGGGAGCTAATCCACCCGATCCCTCTCACACCCCTGCAACGAAGGAGCTTCACATGGATCTGCAACTCAAGGGCAAATGCGCGCTCGTCACCGGCGGCAGCGAAGGCATTGGCAAGGCGATCGCCATGACGCTGGCCAAGGAAGGC
The DNA here is from genome assembly GCA_014377915.1 of Tardiphaga sp. The sequence continues at coordinate 1,973 of JACMOT010000561.1, read as the reverse complement.
GCCAACGTCGCGATCTGCGCGCGCCGTCTCGAGCCGCTGGAAAAGACCGCCGAGGAAATCCGTAACGCCTATGGCGTCACCGTCGTCGCGATCACCGCCGACCTGACCAAGGACGAAGACGCCAAGAACTTCGTCGAGAAGGCCGCCAAGCAGCTCGGCAGCCTCGATCTGATGATCAACAACGCCGGCTCCGCGCCGGGCGGCGTCATCGAGACGCTGACCGAGAAGGACTGGGAGCAGGCGCTGCAGCTCAAATTCATGGGCTATGTGCGCTGCCTGCGCTACGCGCTGCCGATCATGGTCAAGCAGGGTGGCGGCCGCGTCGTCAATCTGATCGGCAATGACGGCGTCAAGCCGTCTTATTGGGAGATCGCGCCGGGCGCTGCCAACGCCGCCGGACAGAACATGACGATGTCGCTGGCCGGCCAGTATGGCCGTCACAACATCTCGTTCTGCGCGGTCAATCCCGGTCCGGTACGCACCGAGCGCTGGGCGGGCCTGGTCACGGCGATGTCGCGCGACATGGGTATTTCCTACGAGGAAGCCGACAAGCTGGCGCCGGCCTCGATCGCGCTCGGCCGCATCGCCGAAGTTGAGGAAGTCGCGAATCTGGTTGTCATGCTGGCGTCGCCGCTGGTGCAGATGGCCAATGGCACGATGATCGAGATCGACGGCGGCCAGGACAAGGCCTTGATGGATCGCTTTCGCGATCGGTAGATTTTGCACGCGCTTCTTGCTTCCCCTCTCCCCCAGCCAGCGAAGCCGCGCGCAGTGGGAGAGGGGGCCTGAGCGAAGCGAAGGCGGGAGAGGGTTCTTTCATAGAATGCTACGGAGTTTGTGGCATCCCTCTCCCGGCCGCGCATTCGCGCGTCCACCCTCTCCCACAAAGGGAGAGGGGACCGCGGCGCTCGCGGCCGGTGGCGTCATCGCGCCATTTGTCGCGTGATCAAATCCTTGGCCAATATGCTAGGCATGCTGCATCAAGGTCAGTCTTGACAACAAAGAGGGTGCGCAAGACATTTGCGTACAAACTAATTCAGACGCCAGCACGAGCCGAGGCGACGCAATGAGGGAAACCCCGCTTGCGAAATGCGCGGCGACTGATATTTCAATCGCAATCGTCGATCACAACGGAGTTCGATCATGATGACGGCTCGTACTTTCCATTCCCTCGCCATCGCCGGCACGCTGGCGGTCTCGTTCGGCTCTGCCGCTTCGGCGCAGGAGACGATCAAGATCGGCGAACTCAACAGCTACAAGACCCAGACCGCATTTCTCGACCCCTACAAGAAGGGCTGGGAAATGGCGATCGAGGAAATCAATGCCAAGGGCGGCGTGCTCGGCAAGAAGCTCGAAGTCATTTCGCGCGATGACGGTTCGAATCCCGGCGATGCGGTGCGCGTCGCCGACGAACTGGTGACGCGCGAAGGCGTCAATATCCTGGCCGGCACGTTTCTCTCCAACACCGGCCTCGCCGTCACCGAATTCGCCGGCAAGAAAAAGGTCTTCTTTCTCGCCGCCGAACCGCTGACCGACAAGATCACCTGGCAGAACGGCAACAAGTACACTTTCCGCCTGCGCACCCAGACCTATTCGCAGGTCGCGATGCTGCTGCCGGACGCGCTCGCTGCCAAGAAGAAGCGCTGGGCGCTGGTCTATCCGAATTATGAATATGGCCAGACCGCGGTGGCGGCCTTCAAGGAATTGATGAAGGCCAAGCAGCCCGACATCGAATTCGTCACCGAGCAGGCACCGCCGCTCGGCAAGGTGGATGCCGGCGCAGTGGCGCAGGCGATCGACGATGCCAAGCCGGATGCGATCTTCAACGTGCTGTTCGGTGCAGACTTCGCCAAGCTGGTGCGCGAAGGCGGCACCCGCGGCACCTTCAAGGACCGCGTTGTGGTCAGCGTGCTGTCTGGTGAGCCGGAATATCTCGATCCGGTCAAGGAAGAGGCGCCGGTCGGCTGGATCGT
>JACMOT010000560.1 GCA_014377915.1 Tardiphaga sp. | reverse complement strand
CGACGGCTTCCTGGTCAAGATCCGCGCGGCGTAGCAAGACGCATTGTTCTTTCCCCTCTACCCCGGCGCCGCGCAGCGGCGTTGGTGGGAGAGGGAGCCTGAGCGAAGCGAAGGCGGGAGAGGGGGGCTGTTGCGCTGGTGGCTACCCCTCTCCCGTCTTCGCTTCGCGGAGCGCCCCTCCCCCGCAAGGGGAGAGGGAACAATCATCGCGACTTTCTTGATCGCTACTTCGCCTTCAGGAAGTCACCGACCTCCAGCAGCACGAATTCGTTGTCGTCGGCCTTGTTGGGGTCGCGGCTCGACGAGAACGGCAGGTTGTTGTCGTTGCCGACGATGATGCGGGTGGCATCGACCTGATCGACGTTCTCGATGGTGAAGAACGGGAAGGTCAGCACGCCGTCATTCAAAGGCTTGCGCGCCTTCTTGTCAGGGTCCTGAATCTTCAGCAGGTCGATGAAGCCGATCTTGCGCACCGGCTTGCCGACATTGGCGTCGTTGAGCTCAATCTTGAACACGCGCTTGAACTTGGCCAGATCCGGGAAGCAGTCGGTGCCGCGGACGCCTTCGGCACAGGCCTTGTCCTTGGTGCCTTCGCCATTGTCGCGCTCGATGATCAGGCCATTGTCGGCGGTGATCATGTTGAAGTCACCGATCGCGTTGCCGTTCTGCTCGAACACATACTGCCAGTAGCGGCCGGTGAATTTTTCCTGGGCGACGTCGAATTCGAGGATCCGCGCGGCTTCCTTGCCGTCGACCTTTTCAAACTCCTTCTTCTCGGCATCCCACAGCGGGCCTTCCAGCAATCCGTAGATGAACTTGCCATCCTTCGACGACGCCAGGCCTTCATAGCCCTTGGAGCGGCGCAGGTTGACGTTGCTGTAGGTGGCGCCCGGCGCGCCCGGCGACTGCACCTGCCAATGATCCGGCGACCGTACCGGCTTGCCATCGGCGACGGTGTCGAACACCGCCAGCACCTTGCCGGTTTTGTCGGCCTTGATGATGTAGGGACCGAATTCCTCGCCGATCCAGAAATGGTCGCCGATGATCTGGAAACCCTCGGTGTCGACGTCGGCGCCGGTCAGATAGCGCTTGGCGGTATCTTCATGAACGATGCGGAACGGTACCTTCTTGTCGGGGTCGTGCAGGAACACGGTGGCCAGGCGCTCGAGCTTGCCGCTGTTCCAGTCGATCTTGTGATGGTTGAGATAGATCATGTAGTCGGCCGAATTGTAGCGCGAGCCGGCGCCATTGTCGGTCAGCACCCAATAGGTACCGTCCGGCATCACCTTGATGCCGGAATGGCCCTGCAGCGGTTGGCCCTTCATCGGCAGCGAAATGCCGGTAGCGCGCTCATAGGATTTGCCCATCACACTGCCGAGCGCGTCGACGCGCTTGCCGGTGGTGTATTTGCCAGAGGTCTTGAGGTCGTTCGGGGCATCGGCGGGCGCATCGATGGTCGACATCGCCGGCAGCACGGCATGGCCGGCCAGTTTCGCCGGAAATTCGCCCTCGGCTTGCGCGAAGGCCGCGGATGACAGCAGCAGCATCGAGGCGACGGAACAGAGCAGGGTCTTGCGCATGGTATTTCTCCTTGTGACCATGCGGGTCTTTTGCGGGGCGCGGGTTACCGCGCGCTGACAATTTCGTGACGACACGGTGACAGCGGGGGGAAATGCCGCGGCAAGTTGGCGCCAGGAGGCGTTGCCGCGTTCCCCGGACCCGGCGCAGCGCGCCACCTTGGTGGCGTGATGCTCCGCGGAGCCGGGGTCCCGGTTGTTGCCAGCAAACCGGGACCCCGGACCTGCGAAGCCATGCTTCGCATGGCATCGCGTCCGGGACACGAAGATAGCTGACTTCTACTGCTTCTCGATCTTGGCGTTGCTGATCAGCTTTGCCCACAGCACCAGCTGGTCCTTCACGAAGCCATCGAGTTCTTCCGGGCTCCCCGAAAAGGCATCCATGCCGAGGTTGGCGAGCTTCGCCTTGATCTCGGGGGTCTCGACGATCTTGCGCAACTCGGCGTTGAGCCGGATCACGACGTCCCGGGGCAGGCCGGCGGGGCCGAAATAGGCCTGCCAGGAGGTGATGTCGAAATCGGGCACGCCGGCTTCCTGCATGGTCGGCAGTTCAGGCACCAGCGGCGAACGCTTCGCGGTGGTGACGGCGAGGGCGCGTAGCGTCTTGCCGTTGACATGCGGCAGGCCGCTCGGCACGTCGGTGAACATCATGTCGATGCGGCCGCCGATGACGTCGTTGAGCGCCGGTGGTGAACTCTTGTAGGGCACGTGCAGCATCTCGATGCCGGCATTATGCGCGAAGGTCGCGCCCGACACGATCGCCGACGAACTGCCGCTGGCATAGGTCAGCTTGCCCGGGTTGGCCCTGGCGAGCGCCACCAGCTCGGCGACGCTTTGCGCCTTCATGTCGGGATTGACCACCAGCATGAAGGGCAGGTCGCCGGTGCGCGCGATCGGGGTAAAATCCTTGACCGGATCGTAGGTCATGTTCTTGAGCAGGAACGGATTGGCGGAATGCGAGGTATTGGTGGTGACGAACAGCGTGTAGCCGTCGGGCGCGGCGCGCGCCACATAGGTCGCGGCGATCGAACCATTGGCGCCGGGCTTGTTATCGATCACGATCGGCACGCCGAGCGCCTGGCCCAGATATTGCGAGATGATCCGCGTCGTGCTGTCGGTGCCGCTGCCGGCGGCGAACGGCAGCACCAGCGTGATCGTCTTGGTCGGATAGTTTGAGGTTTGCGCCTGCGCCATGGCGGCTGGACACATCGCCGCCGCCACTACCATGGCCCGAATCACCTGAAGTCCGCTCATTCCGTTTGCTCTCCCTGCGCCGGCCTTGACGGTCGGCTATGTTGTTGGGCGCAAACTAGCCGAGCTTGCCACGGCGCAAAAGCCCAAAGCGAAACCGGCGCATGCCGTATCGCGGAATGAATCAGCCCACCGCGCTCAGGATGGTGCAGACCACGCCGGTTGGCAGGAAATCAACGGTGGCGCTGCCGCCGAGCTGGTCGCGGGCGCCGCGTTCGATCAGCCGTGAGCCGAACCCCTTGCGGGTCGGCGCGTGCACGCGCGGGCCGCCGGATTCGATCCAGGTCAGCCGCAGTCTCTCGCCGGCCGGCTCCAGCACTAGCCGCCAGTCGATGCTGACGGTGCCGGCTTCGTTGGAGAGCGCGCCATATTTCGCGGCGTTGGTGGCGATCTCGTGCAGGATCATCGACATCATCACCGCCCGCGGCGGCGTCAGCGGTACCTTCGGGCCGGAAATCCGTAGCCGCGGCGAGCCGAGGATGGCGTAGGGCTCCAGCACGCGGTTGACGACGTCCTGCACGTTGGCCCCGGCCCATTTTTCCTGGCTCAGCAGGTCATGCGCCTTGGCCAGCGCACCAAGCCGGCCGTCAAAAGTGTCGCGCTCGGTCTTGCTGGCGCCGCGGAAGGTCTGGCTGGCGATCGCCTGCAGCACCGCCAGCGTGTTCTTGACGCGGTGGTTGAGTTCCTCGACCAGCAGCGCATGCTGCGCTTCGCCACGTGCGATCACGCTGGCCATTCGTAGCGCGAAGCCGACACCGATCAGTAGCAGCAGGATGCCGACGGCGATGGTGATGGCGAGCGCGCGCCACAGCGGCGCCGTCAGCGATGCCGAGGCGATGCCGTTGCCGACGATCCAGCCGGAGACCTCCGATCGCGCCACCGCCGTGATCAGCGGCACACCCTGCAGCGATACTGTCTCGAACGTGGCCTCGGGCGATTTGAACATCTCGGCGTACAGCGTCGCGGAAGCCCGCCTGCCGACGGTTTCCTCGGGGTTAGGAACCCGGGCGACGTTGGTGCCCTCGCTGTCGAAGATCGAGATCGTCCAGTCGGGACTTGGTCGCTGTCGCTCTAAAATGCCCTGAAACGCCGCCATCGGCGGCGCGAAGGAGAGGTCGTAGACCACCTGGCCATCGACCCGCACCGGCACCTCCACGGTCAGGATCGGCGTCTTCAGGACCGAGCTGACAAACAGGTTGGAGTAGACCGTCTCGCCGGACTCGAACACCTTGCGCACCATCTCGATATTGCCGCTCGGTGGCAGTTTGGCGATGTCCGACGACAGCGTCGAGAACAGCTGGCGGCCGTCGCGGTCGGCGACCAGCACCACCCCGCCGGGCGGGTATTGTTCGAGGAAACCGAGCGCGATGCGGCGAAACAGGTCGAAATCGCCGGAGCGCAGTGAATTGGTCAGCGCCAGCACTTGCATGCCGCCGGTCATGCGCCGCAATTCGGCATCCAGCACGGTGCGAATGCTGCGGGCATTTTCGAGCACGCGGGCCGACGCGTCGGCGCGATCCTTCTCGTAGCCGCGATAGATGATCACGCTGGCAAAGATGATCAGCGGCGACATGGTGCCGGCGACCAGCAGCGCGAGGCGGACCGGCAATGAGATCTTGCGCACGCGCTGGCCCCGGAAGGTGTTTGCAAAGACGTTAGCGAAGCATTGTTGCGATCATAAGATCGATCGCGCCGAGCGGCTATCGTTTTCGGAGCACCTCCGCGCCGCCATGATCCCGCCCTCCAGCGCCGGCGCGCCCGCAGCTGTCGATCATCGCAATCAGAAAATTGATATCCCGACATGAACTGTCGAGTATGTCATTTGCTCAGCGTCGGCGAGCTAACTTAGCGGCGAAAACTATTCAGCGACGAACACAAATGTCGCTTTTGTACTATCAGGTTACCACAGGCGACCCGGCATCGGCTCCGCTTGTTAATCCAGACTTATGCAATCCCGAATAGCTTGGTGGCATATTCAATAGGAATTTGTCATACAAATCGGTCGGCTGTTTTCTGTGTCCATGCTGTCGGTGACCGGGTTGGCTGTGCTTCTTGGCGCCGAGGTACTGGTGCCACAGTATCGTACTGTCGCTAACAAGAGCGAGGCGATCAAGGCCGTCGAGGCCTATGGTGCCGTGCTCGTGGTCGGACAACATATCGCCGGGCAGCGTGCGCCCTATGTCGGGCCCTTGTTCCAGGGCAACGCGGCCACGCCGGCGCAGCTGGAAGCTATCAACAAGGCCGTCAAGTCCTCCGACGAAGCGTTCGCGGGTGCACGGTCGGCCGTCGGCACTCTGAGCGACGGCGCCTCGGTGATCGAGGGGTTGAACCAGGCAGCAGCAAATCTCGCCGAGACACGTGTGGCCGCGGATCGCGTCTTGCCGGTTGCGATGACGGCGCGTGACCCCGCGGCGGTCAAAGGCTTTCTGCCCGGCGTCAGCAAGGCTGTCGCTTTGGTCGAACCTCTTCTGAACCGTCTCGAAAACAAGGTTGTCGTGGCGGATGCGTCGCTCACGGCATTGCTGGCGATCGCCCGCACGGCGCAGGATATGCGCGTCGCGGCCGGAGGCCGCGCGGCGACCTTCACCCTTCCGCTCGGCACACGTCGTGCGATGACGGCGGCGGAGCTCTCTGCATTGGATAGCGGCCGGGGCCGGGTCGATGCCGGACGCGAGCGTCTGGAGGCTACCCTCGACCAGGTCGGCAAGCCGGAGCGGCTGGTCAAGCCGCTCAATGCGGCCTTTCAGAGCTACTTTGCCGAAGCGGCACCGCTGATCGAAAAGGAAATGGCCGCGGCGCGCAGCGATGGAAAATACACGCTGACAGTGGACGAGTTGTCCGCGGCTATCTTGCCGGCCGTTCTGAGATTTCTCGCGGTCCGCGATGCGGCGATCGCGGAGGCGCTGGACCGTGCGCGCGCGGGACGCGACGAGGCGATGCTGATGCTGGCGCTGACCTGTGCGGCCGTGCTGGCTCTGCTCGGCGTTGTGGCCGGGGTGACCTACATGCTGCGGCGCCGGGTGATCGCGCCTTTGGCAACGATAACCGAGGCGGTCAGTGAACTCGCCGCCGGCCGGCACGATGTGACGATTCCGGCGATCGACCGCACCGACGAGATCGGGACGATGGCAAAGTCGTTGCAGGTGTTCAAGGAGGCTCTGATCGCCAAGCGGGATGCCGATGAGGCTGCCGCCGTGGAGGCCGACGCCAAGATCCAGCGCGGCCAGCGTGTCGACACGATGACCCGCGACTTTGAGGCGATGATCGGCGAAATCGTCGAAATCGTTTCGTCGGCCTCGACCGAACTGGAAGGCTCCGCCGGAACGCTGACGGCCACCGCCGAGCGATCTGATCAACTCACCATGCTGGTGGCAGCGGCTTCCGAGGAGGCCTCCACCAATGTGCAGTCGGTG
>JACMOT010000559.1 GCA_014377915.1 Tardiphaga sp. | reverse complement strand
AGACGGACCGTCGAGATATAGGGCGTGAAGTCGAGCGCGCCGGCGGCCAGCGTCGCCTGCAGGGTCTGGCGGCCATTATTGCTGTAGGTCATCACGCCTTCGGCGAGATTGCGGTCGAGCTCGACATTGACGTTGGTCAGCGCCACCGAGGCGCCGACCAGACTGGCGCGCGCTTTCAGCGCGAAGCGGCCGAAACCGCCATTGCCGGGAGGGGCCTGGCCGATCCAGCGCATCGCATTGCGCAGCGACAGGCTGTCGGCGGTCAGCGTGCCCTCCATCATCAGACTGGCGCGGTTGGCGACAGTGCCGTCGAAGGCGACCTTGATCGGCGCGCTGGTGATTCGGGCCTTCAGGCCGGAGCGGTCGCCGGACAGGGCGGCGATGAAATCGCTGACGCTCAGGCTGCCGTCGACGCGCTCGCCGCGCCAGTCGAACTGGCCGGTGGCGGCGAAGGAACGCGAGATCGACGGCCAGGCCAGTGACAGGTCGATGTCGTCGAGCCGCTCGGTATTGCTCGGATCCAGATAGTCGAGCACGCCGTCCTGGATGCGGATTTCAGAGAACGACAGCGGATGGTCGGCATCCGGCCGCATGGTGCGGGCAATGTTGTCGATGAACGGCGTCCAGTTGCTGTTGCCGGCGGCGTCGCGGCTGACGCGGATGCGCGGGCGCAGCATCATCACGTCGGCGATCTCGAAGCGCTGCATCAGCAGCGGCAGCAGCCGCAGATTGGCGGTCAGTACGTCGACCGACAGCGCCGGATCGATGTCGCCGCCGCCGCGCAGCCCGACCTCGTGGAACGAGACATAGCTACCCGGAAATACCGACACGTCGACGTCGCCGCTGACAACCAGGTCCAGTCCAGTCACGGCACGGGTCTGCGCCTCGACGGCTTCGCGCAGCGCGTCGCGGTTGAGCAGCCAGGACACGGCGAACAGCCCGATCAGCGCGGCGCCGAGGAGCGCCACAATCGGCATCCCCAGGCGTCTTATTCCTTGGGCACTCGTCAATGAACTATCCGGGTTGGTTGAGGGGCAAATCCGGAGAGGGCGTCTTTGTCCGTGCGCGCCCCGCTTCCAAAGCGGCAACTTGATCGGTTTTCTTGACGCTTTCAAGGCCGTCGCCGGGGTGATGGGGTCGCAGCCGGGTGGAAAACGGGGGCTTTGATTTGACCTGTTGCGGCGAATTCGCCTAATAATCCCGGACAATAAGACCGGCTTTCAAGCCATTCAGCGCATCCCTCACCAGGTTGATATTTATGAACAAGGTCTATCCCGACGCCAAATCGGCTCTCGCAGGCATTCTCAAGGACGGCATGATGGTCATGTCCGGCGGGTTTGGCCTGTGCGGCATCGCCGAGGCGCTGTCGGATGCGTTGCGCGAATCCGGCGTCAAGGATCTCACCGTGGTCTCCAACAATGCCGGCGTCGACGGCATCGGCCTGTCTCGGCTGCTGGAAACCCGCCAGATCAAGAAGATGATCTCGTCCTATGTCGGCGAGAACAAGCTGTTCGCGCAACAGTTTCTGGCCGGCGAGCTGGAGCTGGAATTCTCGCCGCAGGGCACGCTGGCCGAGCGCATCCGCGCCGGCGGGGCCGGCATCCCGGGTTTCTATACCAAGACCGGCGTCGGCACGCTGATCTCGGAAGGCAAGGAGACCATGGATTTCAACGGCGAGACCTACATGCTGGAGCGCGGGCTGTTCGCCGACCTCGCGATTGTTCATGCCTGGAAGGGCGATACCGCCGGCAACCTCGTCTACCGCAAGACCGCGCGCAACTTCAACCCGATGATGGCGACCGCCGCCCGGATCACCGTCGCGGAAGTCGAGCATCTGGTGCCGGCGGGCGAGATCGATCCCGACCACATCCACACCCCCGGCATTTTCGTCAAGCGCATTGTCGAAGTCGGCACCGCGCAGAAGCGGATCGAACAGCGCACCACGCGCAAGCGTCCGGGCGACGCTACCCCCGCAGCAGCAACCGGAGTTGAAGTCTGATGGCCTGGACCCGCGATCAAATGGCCGCCCGCGCGGCCAAGGAGCTGAAGGACGGCTTTTACGTCAACCTCGGCATCGGCATTCCGACGCTGGTGTCGAACTATATTCCCGAAGGCGTCGACGTGCTGTTGCAGAGCGAGAACGGCATGCTCGGCATGGGCCCATTCCCCTATGAGGGCGAAGAGGATCCCGATTTGAACAATGCCGGCAAGCAGACCGTCACCGAACTGCCGGAGACGAGCTATTTCTCGTCGGCGGATTCGTTCGGCATGGTGCGCGGCGGCCATATCGACCTGTCGATTCTCGGCGCCATGCAGGTGGCGCAGAATGGCGATCTCGCCAACTGGATGATCCCCGGCAAGATGGTCAAGGGCATGGGCGGCGCGATGGATCTCGTCGCCGGCGTCAAGCGCGTCGTGGTGGTGATGGAGCATTCCGCCAAGGACGGCCCGAAGCTGCTGAAGAGCTGCAACCTGCCGCTCACCGGCACCAGGGTGGTCGATATGGTGGTCACCGATCTCGCGGTCTTCACCATCGACAAGCACGGCCATGACGGCATGGCGCTGATCGAACTCGCCGATGACGTCCCCCTCGACGAGGTCAAGGCCAAGACCGAAGCTGAATTCCGCGTCGCGCTGACGAACGCGTAAGCGGCAAGTCCCGTTTCCCGGACGCGGTGCGGCATTCTTGTGCCGCTCCGCGGAGCCGGGATCCCGGTTTTCCGCGCAATACCGGGACCCCGGATCAGCAGCGCACCACGTCGCAAGTGCGACGTATTGCGCAGCATCCGGGGCACGCGCTCTCACAGACCGAGCCCCCATGCGCGATCGCCTCGAAGACAAGTTCTTCCTTATCCTGATCATCGTGGTGTCGCTGGCCTTTGGCTGGATACTGGCCTCGTTCTCCGGCGCCATCCTGTGGGGTGTCGTCATCGCCATCATGTTCGCGCCGGTGTACCGCTGGCTGCTGCGCAAGATGCCGGAGCGCCGTACGCCGGCGGCGCTGGCGATGATCATGCTCATCGTTCTGATCGTGATCCTCCCACTGGCATTGATCGGCGCATCGCTGACGCAGCAGGCCGCGACGGTGGTCGGGCGGATCAAGTCGGGCGAACTCGATTTCGTCAAATCCTTCCAGCAGATCCTCGACGTGCTGCCGGCCTGGGCCACCGGCCTGCTGGACCGCTTCGGCGTCGCCAGCCTCGGTGACATGCAGACAAAACTGGCCGACGGCCTGGCCAAGGGCAGCCAGACCATTGCCGCGCAGGCGCTGACCATCGGCCAGAGCACGTTCGATTTCGTCCTCGACCTCTGCATCATGCTGTATCTGCTGTTCTTCCTGTTCCGCGATGGCGACAGACTGGCCGGCCGCATCCAGGACGCGATTCCGCTGGCGCCCGGCTTGCGCGACGAATTGCTGGAAAAATTCACGGTCGTGATCCGCGCCACCGTGAAGGGCAGCCTGCTGGTGGCGCTGGCGCAAGGCGCGCTCGGCGGCGTGATCTTCTGGATCCTGGGCATCAACGCGGCGTTGCTGTGGGCGGTGCTGATGGCGTTCCTGTCGCTGCTGCCGGCGATCGGCGCCGGGCTGGTGTGGATGCCGGTGGCGGTCTACCTGCTGGCTACGGGAGCGTTCTGGCAGGGCGCGATCCTGATCGCCTATGGCTTCCTGGTGATCGGGCTGGTCGACAACATCATGCGCCCGATGCTGGTCGGCAAGGACACCAAGCTGCCGGACTATATCGTGCTGATCTCGACCCTCGGCGGCATCCAGGCCTTCGGTCTCAATGGCTTCGTGATCGGTCCGGTGATCGCGGCGATGTTCATCGCCGCCTGGCAGATATTCTCGAAGTCCCGGAACGATCAAAGCCTCGCCGACGCGTAATCACACCGGCCCCCGCGGCACGTCGGCAAAACGCGTCAGCCATATCACCGGTCCGACGCTCGCCGCCACGATCAGGAGTGCCGCCAAGGCGCCGTCTTCGAAACTGCCGCGGCTGGCATATTGGTAGATCGAGGTCGCCAGCGTCTCGACATTGAGCGGTCGCAGCAGCAGCGTCGCCGGCAATTCCTTCAGGCAATCGACAAACACCACGATCGCCGCACCGTACAGCGCTGGCCGCAGCAGCGGTAGTTGAACACGGCGCAGCGTCGTCCATTCGGGCGCGCCGGCGGCCCGGGCGCTGTCGTCATAGTCGCGCGGAATCCGCTCGAAGCCGGCCTTGATAAAACCGGTCGGCACGGCGAGAAAACGGATCACATAGGCGATCACGACGGCGGCGCCGGAGCCCACCATCACGAGGCCCGGCGACATCAGGCCGAGCCAGGCAGCCAGCGTGTTGAGGGCGCCATCGATCGCCAGCACCGGCGTCAGCAGGCCGAGCGCCAGGACCAGGCCGGGAAGCGCGTAGCCGGTCTGCGCAACCGCCAGCGAAAAATCGGTCACCCGCGAGGCGCGCCAGCGCTGCGCGTCGTTGCCAATCAGGCCGAGCAGCAGCGCTATGCCGGTGGCCACCGAGGCCAGCGCGATCGTCTGCCACGCGT
>JACMOT010000558.1 GCA_014377915.1 Tardiphaga sp. | reverse complement strand
GAACTGCTGTCGGCACCGGTGTCCTATGTCGAAGTCGTGCTCGGCTATGTCGGTGCCGCCGCGACAAAATCGATCCTGCTCGGCCTGATCAATCTCGCCACCGCCGGGCTGTTCGTGCCGCTGCACATCCTGCACCCCTGGTGGATGATAACCTTTCTGGTGCTGACCGCCGTGACCTTCAGCCTGTTCGGCTTCATCATCGGCATCTGGGCAGATGGCTTCGAGAAGCTGCAGGCGATCCCGCTGCTGGTGGTGACGCCGCTGACCTTCCTCGGCGGCAGCTTCTATTCGGTGAGCATGCTGCCGTCGGGCTGGCGCACCATCACGCTGCTCAATCCGGTGGTCTATTTGATCAGCGGCTTTCGCTGGAGCTTCTATGAAATCTCCGACGTCAGCGTGGTCTGGAGCGTGACGATTACCCTGATGTTCCTGGCCATTTGCATGGTCACCGTGTGGTGGATCTTCAAGACCGGCTACAAGCTGAAGAATTGATCAGCGACGCAAAAACGGGCCGTTTTTTGTTCAATTCGGACTAAGTTCAGCGATAGCAGCGGAAGTGACCGCGAAGGTCGCGATAGCCACGGCACTCGCGACCACGTCCATAGCCGCGATCGGGAATGCCAAGCACACCCTTCACGCCGCCAACGGCCGCACCGACGCCGAGGCCGATCGCACCACCCACAGCACCACCGACCGGACCCGCGGCACGGTTACCGTCGCGAACGCCCTGGTTAGCGCCCTGCTCGGCACCGCGGAATACGCCCTGCGCTTGCGCGAAATGCGGCATGGCAACCAGCGCCAGAACGCCGGCGGCAATTGCAAAGTTGGTCCTGAAACCGCGGGTTTGCATAGTAGCTGTCGTGGTCTTCATCTGGTTCCCCTGTGGGCAGCGATCTGCCTGTATGATTGTTCAAGGTATCAACGCCGAACGATGGAACCGGTTCCGTTCACGACACTAACTTTGCCGGATTGTCGCAGGAGATCGATCGCCGGGCCGCGTTTTGGCCGGGTCACGGCCTTGCTGGCGCCCCGCGCCGCATTAAGGATGCACGAAACTGTCACTGGAACGATAACCGCCCGATGTGCATATTGCGCGTGGAACGGCAGGCGGTTGAACAGCTTACGGCCCGGAGGCCCACATAATGCGTGCGTTATACATGACCGTGATCGGTCTCAGTTGTCTTGCCGCCAGCGTCGCCGAGGCCAAGATTGCCATCACTGTCGACAAGGACGTCCAGCAGATGACCGTCGCCGTCGATGGCGTCGAGAAGTATCGCTGGCCGGTTTCGTCGGGTGATCCGGCGCATGAAACGCCTGGCGGCAGCTTCCAGACCTTTCGGATGGAAGAGGATCACTACTCCAAGGAATTCGACGACGCACCGATGCCGAATGCGATCTTCTTCACCAAGCGCGGCCACGCCATCCATGGCACCGATTCCGTCAACCGGCTTGGTAGTCCGGCGTCGCATGGCTGTGTGCGGCTGTCGCGGGAGAACGCGGCAACTCTCTTCGCAATGGTCAAGGCCGATGGCGTGCTGAATACCACGGTAACGCTGACCGGCTCGTCGCAGGTGGCACTGGCGCGCATGCCACGTCCCGCCCGGGCCGCCGCCGTGGCGCGGCGCGATGTAGCACCGGTATCGCCATCCTACGACTCTGCATCAACGTCCTATGATGCCGCCGGCAATCCTGTCCAACTGGCTCCGCTGCCGGAGTCGACCGTCCGCCGTGCGCCTCGCCCGATCGCGGTGCCGCGGATGGCGGATGACGGCTACATCTATCCGGCCGATGGCAGCTCGAACGACCAGCGTTACCCGGCCCCTCCCGGATATCGCCGCATGACCGACGCCGAGACCCAGCAATATTACGCCAATCGTGGCTATGCCCGGCAATACCCGCAACCGCAGGCCTATGCGCCGCGGCCGTACCAGCCGCGCGGTCTGTTCGGCGGCTACCAGGACTAGGACAGATCGCATGACCTCCCTCTACCCGCCCGACGAGCTCAGCTTCGCTGGGCGGGTAGAGGTGCGCGCAGACTTATTCCGACAACCCTAATTCTCACCGTCACGCAGCCGGCGCAAAACCGCGCCCAGCACGTTGGAGTAGTCGTCGGTCCACACCCGTTCGTGGTCTTCCGGCTCGGTCAGCGCCCATTTGTCAGAGGTTGCAATACCGCCGACATCGGCAGGTTGCCGGGCCGAGATCACCACATTGGTCGAGAAGATATATTCACTATCGCGGCCGGAATCCTCGTTGAACACCCAGCTCTTCAGGTCGTTGGCATCGGCGATGCCGACCACCACGCTGGCCAGTTCGAGGTGGCGGTTGGAAACGTGCATGACCACCGCGCCGTCCGGCGTGAGCTTCTGCTTGTAGATCTCCATCGCCTCCTCAGTGGCCAGATGGATCGGGATCGCGTCCGACGAATAGGCGTCGACAATGATCATGTCGTAGACGCCGTCCGGCTCCTTGGCGAAGGTCAGGCGCGCATCGCCGATCACCGGCTTCATGTCCGGATCGCATTTCGAGATATAGGTGAAGTATTTCGGGTCGCGAGCGGTATCGACCATCGACTGGTCGATCTCGAAGAACTTCCAATCCTCGCCGAGCTGCGAGGCGCAGGCCAGCGACCCTGATCCAAGTCCGATCACGGCGACGCGGATCGGCCCGCCCTTGCGGGCCCGCACCGCCGCGATCGCCTGGCCGATGCCGCCATCCTTGTAATAATACGAAATCGGCTCCGGTCGCCCGGTGACCGGCGTGCCGTCATCGTTGAGAAACTTCTCGGCGCCGTGGATCGTCGTGCCGTGCATCAGCACGTGGTACTGATTGTTGGTCGTCACCACGATCTTGTGGACGCCGAAAAAGCTGCGCACGGTTTCGACCCGACCGTCATCGGACGGATAGGCGCGGATCATCACCAGCGCCAGCACCACCGTCACTACCAGCTTCCAGCGGCTGGCATTAAGTATCAGCGCGGCGATCGCCGACAGCACGGCGACATCGGCGATGAACAGCACGCGATGGTCGTCGACCCAGGTGAACAACCGGCCGGACGACAGCGACGGCGCCAGCGCCGCCACGGCGACAGCCGCGATCAGCGGCCAGTACCACCAGCTCCATTTCGCGAAGCGCTCACGGCCAGTTGGCCGGCACAACACCGCGAAGGCGATCAGGATCGGGTACTCCGCAATCCAGGAGAAGGTAAACGGCGCGATCAACCCGGCAAACAGGCCGCCGACCATGCCGCCGAACGACAGCGCGACGTAATAGCCGGTAAGGTATTTCGCAGCAGGACGCGCTTTTGCCAGTTCGCCGTGACAGGCCATCGCGATGACGAAGAAGCACAGCAAATGGCCGCCGAGTGTCAGTAGCAGGTTCTGCTCGCCGCCGATCGCCAGCAGCACGATGACGCCGGCTAACGCCAGCGGCTGCAGCAGCAAAATCCAGCTGTGCGGCAGCAGCGGCTTCGACTGGAACACCAGCACCCAGGTCAGCAGATAGAGCGACAGCGGCAGCACCCACAGCAACGGCGCCGCGGCGACATCGGTGGAAATATGCGCGGTGACTGCGATCAGCAGGCCGGACGGCACCGCCGCGAGGAAGATCCAGCGCGCCCGCAAGGCCCATGTCGGCGCCGGCGCATCAACCTCGTCAGCGCCCGGCTTCGCCATCACAAAAGCAGGGGACTTCAGCAGCAATACGCCACAGCCGGCGATCAGCAGGATCAACACGCCGTAACCGCAGGTCCAGATCAGGTTCTGGGTATGCAGCGAGAACATCGGCTCCAGCAGCACCGGATAGGACAACAGAGCCAAAAAGCTGCCGATATTAGACGAGGCATAGAGAAAATACGGATCGTGGCCCTGCGGATGGCCGGTGCGGACGAACCACGCCTGCAGCAACGGATTGTTGGCGGCCAACGCGAAGAACGGCAGCCCGATCGACACCGTAAACAGGCCGAGCAGCCAGAACGCATAGCCGCTCGCGGGCGGCTCGCCCCAGCCCGAGGCGATCGACAGTGGCAGAGTCAGCAACGCCACAACCAGCAGCACGAGATGGATCACCACTGGAATGATCCGGTTCCGGATCTGCATCAGATAATGCGCATAGGCATAGCCGCCGAGCAGCAGCGACTGGAAGAACACCATCGCCACCGACCACACCGCCGGCGAACCGCCGAGCCGCGGCAGCACCATCTTGGTGAACAGCGGCTGCACGGAGAACAGCAACAATGCGCTGGTGAAAATGGCGGCGGTATAGACCACCAGCAGCAGACGATGACGGGACGCGGAGGCGGGATCGGAGGCTGCGAGCAGCGGCGAATTCATGAAAGCTCCGGACTGGATTCGGCGGGCAATTGGCTGGGAGCCCGGCGGATCGCCGGGCGCCGGAATGGAGCATAGGATACCGGGTCGGGCAATGCGGCTGGCGATGGAGCCACAATTAAGGGCTAGAGCGGTTTCCACGTGATATGGTCCGTTAGCAGTATCCAGCATGTCGAAAGTAGTTTGCACACTGCTTGGGTGCAAATGTTTTGATGAGCTTGCCGATCAACCTTATCAGCGCTGTTACGGTGCGAGCAGCACCTTT
>JACMOT010000557.1 GCA_014377915.1 Tardiphaga sp. | reverse complement strand
CGAGGCAATCGTCGCCGAGATCGAAATTTCGGCGCATCAGCAGGCCGCGCCGTCGGCGCGGCAAGCGATGCCGGAGATCCGGCTCACCATGCGCGACCATACGCCGCTGCGCGAGGTCGCACATACCCTGTTCGTGCTGTATCGGCAGCGCTCGCTGGTCGGCCTCGCGCTGATGGTGGCGCAGGCCTTTTTCTACAACGCGATCTTCTTCACCTACGCGCTGGTGCTGACCGACTTCTTCGGCATCGCCTTTAATCAGGTCGGCTGGTACGTTCTACCGTTCGCGGCGGGCAATTTTCTCGGCCCGCTGCTGCTCGGCCGGCTGTTCGATACGCTCGGCCGCCGGCTGATGATCGCGATCACCTATGGCGTCTCCGGTGTGTTGCTGGCGATCTCGGGCTATCTGTTCTCGATCGACGTGCTGAGCGCGCAGACCCAGACCATCGCCTGGATGGTAATCTTCTTCTTCGCCTCGCCGGCGGCCAGCGCGGCCTATCTCACCGTCAGCGAGACCTTTCCGATCGAGGTCCGGGCGCTGGCGATCGCGGTGTTCTACGCCGTCGGCACCGCGATCGGCGGCGTCGCCGGACCGGCGCTGTTCGGCGTGCTGATCGATACCGGCTCGCGCCACAGCGTGTTTGCCGGCTACCTTCTTGGTGCCGTCCTGATGATCGCCGCGGCGGTGATCGGGTGGCGCTATGCCATCGCGGCGGAACGCCAGCCGCTTGAATCCGTTGCACGGCCGCTGGCCGTAGTGGAGTAGGATAAAGAAATGACCCAGAACCTTGCGAAAGCCGCCAATGATGACGATGCGATGACGAGCTACCCGCATACGCCCACCGAATTGATGCC
The DNA here is from genome assembly GCA_014377915.1 of Tardiphaga sp. Next base: position 3,140 of record JACMOT010000557.1, on the reverse strand, counting down.
GCCGCTTGGCGAATGCGCGCTGCTGCTCGACATTGACGGCACGCTGCTCGACATGGCACCGACGCCGCGCGAGGTCTGGGTGCCGCCGGAACTGGCCACCGCGCTGGGCCGGCTGCTGCGGCTCACCCATGGCGCGCTGGCGCTGGTATCCGGCCGCTCGCTGAATGATATCGACCTGATCTTCGCGCCGATGCAGTTTCCGGCGGTCGGTGGCCATGGCGCGGAAATGCGGCTGTCGCAGGAGAATCAATCCGTCGCCTCGCATGCGCCGCCGCTGGACGCCGAATTGAAGCGCCGGCTCGCCGCTTTGGCCAAGCTCAGCCCCGGCATTCTGCTGGAGGACAAGGGCTATTCGCTGGCGCACCACTACCGACTCGCGCCGCATGCGGAGCAGGCGATCTATGATGCGGTGTCGGCCATTCGCGCCGATCTGCCGAATGCGCCGATCGAAGTACTGCCCGGCAAGTTCGTCTGCGAGATCAAGCATGCCGGCTTCACCAAGGCGACCGGCGTGATCGAGCTGATGACGCATGCGCCGTTCAAGGGAAAGCGTCCGGTATTTCTCGGCGACGACGTCACCGACGAAACCGTGTTCGCGATCATGCCGGGCATGAATGGTCTGGCGTTTTCGGTCGGTCGCCACGCGCAAGGCGTCGCCGGGCATTTCGGGGAACCACGCGATGTGCGGTCGTGGTTGTCGCAGCTCGTGACGACATAAGTACCAATCGCCACGAGACGCCTAGTTTGGACCGTAGAAGAGTACCAATTTGGCGCAACCGTGCCCAAGTTTGGTGTCAATTAGGTCGAAGGGTGACGAGGAACCATAGTGATGAACAACCGTTTATAAACGACCACTCCAGGAGGGAGACCCTGTGAACCTCGTCGTTGTATCGAACCGCGTTTCAAGGGCTTCCGCCAGTGAACCGATGACCGGTGGCCTCGCCGCCGCGCTGCTTCCCGTCGTCGAAAAATCCGGCGCGATCTGGGTTGGTTCCAGTGGTCGCGTCCGCGACGGCGCCCAGAAGGAACCGTTCGCCGAGATCGAGGCGCTCGGCGCCGGCGCGCTGGCGATGCTGGATCTGCCGGCGGCGCATTATGCCGGCTATTATGAAGGCTTCGCCAATTCGGCGCTGTGGCCGGCGCTGCATTCGCGCACCGATCTGATCCGCTCCTCGCATGACGACTATCAATCCTATCGCGAGGTGAACTGCTTCATGGCGCGGGCGCTGCTGCGCTTCCGCAAGCCGGACACCGTGTTCTGGATTCAGGATTACCATTTCCTCGCGCTCGGCGCGGAACTGCGCGACTTGGGCGTGACGCATCCGATCGGCTTCTTCCTGCATACGCCATGGCCGACGCGGGCGATCTTCGGCGGCGTGCCGCATCATCGCGAGCTGGTCGAGGCGATGCTGGCCTATGATCTGATCGGGTTCCAGACCGACGACGACCGCGACAATTTCCTGTCCTATATCGAAAACGAGCTCGGCCTCGACGCCAGCGATGGCGTGGTCGCGTCGCGCTTCGGTACTTCGCGCTGCGCGGTGTTTCCGATCGGCATCGATCCCGCGAAATTCGCCGCCCACGCCGCCAAGGCCGCCTCGCATCCCGACGTGTCGCGGCTGCGCCGCAGCCTGAACGGCGAGAAGCTGGCGATCGGCGTCGACCGCGTCGATTATTCCAAGGGGCTGATCAACCGCATCGAGGCCTTCGACCGCATGCTGACGCTGCGGCCGCAATTGAAGCGAACGGTGTCGCTGCTGCAGATCGCCACGCTGTCGCGCGGCACCATCGAGGCCTATGGCGATTTGCAGAACCAGCTCGCGAAGCTGGTCAGCGACGTCAATGGCCGCCATGGCGAGGTCGACTGGACGCCGATCCGCTATCTCAACAAGGGCTTCAGCCAGACCGTGCTGGCGGGGCTGTACCGCACCGCGCAGGTCGGGCTGGTGACGCCATTGCATGACGGCATGAACCTGGTCGCCAAGGAATATGTCGCCGCGCAGAATCCGGTCGATCCCGGCGTGCTGGTGCTGTCGAAATTCGCCGGTGCCGCCAATGAGCTCGACAGCGCGCTGCTGGTCAATCCGCATGACATCGACGGCATGGCGCGCACCATCGCCACCGCCTTCTCGATGCCGCTGCGCGAGCGCCAGCTGCGCTGGGAGGCGATGATGGCCAGGCTGCGCGCCGGCACCATCCAGGACTGGTTCGCCGATTTCGTCGAGGCGCTTCAGGAAGCCCATGTCGCCAGCGAACAGGCCGGTGCCAAATCGGCGTCGGAGCCGCCGATCCTGTGGCCGGCAGCCGCGTTCGGCTCGACCGCGGGCTCCCGGTTTCACTGATCCGGTCGTCGGGGGCTTGGCGCCCGCCGTGGATTCGGATTCCGCCACGTGAATCCGCCCGGGGGAATCATATCCCGGACGCGGTGCCATGCGCCGCCGTCAGGAGGCGTGGTGCACCGCGGAGCCGGGACCGCCCCAAACGCCGGTGAGCTGGCCGATCCCCAGCCCTGGATCGCCGCGACGTCGCGTCGCCGATCCGGCCTGGCCCGGATTGGCCGTCGATCCGGCCAAAATAGCTCAAATCATTCAATTGCTTGAGAAAAAGCCCGGTTCCCCGGCCGAGGTCCCTTGCAAATTGCCGCCCGCCGCTTCATGAGAAGGCGCGCGGGGAGAGATGGCCGAGTGGCTTAAGGCGCACGCTTGGAAAGCGTGTGTGCGGGAAACCGTACCGTGGGTTCGAATCCCACTCTCTCCGCCAGTTATACTGGCTACCTTGTTGAGTTATAAAGAATTTTATTGTTTTACCTAGGCCTGGTCCCCAAAATGGTCCCCATGTGCGGACGTAATGCGTATCGATTTGCCGCCTTTGCGGTTGCGGTAACTGCCCTATTGATTTTCTCTGCGCCGGCTAGCGCACTAAGCTACCTAGAGTGGGAGCGTGCGCCTGAAAATTGGAAACGGGGCTATGTTCACGGTTTGCTAGATTTTAAGGCCACGCAATTCTCGAACGATGAGCAAAAAGCTCAACTTTTGCTACGGATTGATTGCTATGCGCGCGTAGGGGGGTCGACTGAGCAATTAGTGCGAATGGTCACTCAGTACGCAGCCGGAAAGCCTGAACTTCACCAAAGAGGCGCT
>JACMOT010000556.1 GCA_014377915.1 Tardiphaga sp. | reverse complement strand
TCGCTCGAAATCGCGATCCAGTGCCTGGGAGCGCCGAAGAAGCCGGCGGCGACCGCCGTACGTCCGCTGCCGCGCAAGGTGGTCGGCTAGGCTATCCGTTCGCCGCGCTTGCGCGGCGTCGTTCAACATCCATTTTGCAGGCCCAGAATGAACCAGCATACCCGCATCGAACCTGTCCCGTTCATCGATATCGGTGCGCAGCGCCGCCGGCTTGGCGTGTCGATCGACGCGGCGGTCGGCCGCGTGCTTACCCATTGCCAGTTCATCAACGGCCCCGAAGTCACCCAGCTCGAGGCCGCTTTGGCCGCCTATAGCGGCGCCAAACATGTGATCGGCTGCGCCAGCGGCACCGATGCGCTCTTGATGGTGCTGATGGCCAGGAAGGTCGGCCCCGGCGACGCCGTGTTCTGTCCGTCCTTCACCTATTGCGCCACCGGCGAGGCCGTGGCGCTGACCGGCGCGACGCCGGTGTTCGTCGATGTCGACGAGACAACGTTCAATATCGATATCGCCTCGCTGCGGCGCGCGATTGCCACGGCCAAAAAACTTGGCCTGACGCCAAAGGCGATCATTCCGGTCGACCTGTTCGGCCAGCCGGCCGATCACGATGCCGTCGCGGCGATCGCCAGGGCCGGGGGCCTGTTCGTGCTCGACGATGCCGCGCAGGCGTTCGGTGCGAAATACAAGGGCAAGCGTCTCGGCACCGCGGCGCTCGCCACCGCCACCAGCTTCTTCCCCGCCAAGCCGCTCGGCTGCTATGGCGACGGCGGCGCCATCTTCACCGATGATGATGAACTCGCCGATGTGCTGCGCAGCATCCGCGTCCACGGCCAGGGCTCGGACAAATACGACAATGTCCGCCTCGGCCTGACCGGCCGGCTCGACACCATCCAGGCGGCGGTGCTGCTCGAAAAGCTGAAGATTTTTGACGACGAGATCGCCGCCCGCAACAAGGTGGCGGAGCGTTATGCGCGCAGCCTCGGCAATATCGTCACCGTGCCGCGGGTCACCGCCGGCAATGAGTCGATCTGGGCCTGCTACACCATTCGGCTGCCCAAGGGCACGGACCGCGCCGCCTTCGCCGCCTCGTTGCAGGCGCAGGGCGTGCCGACCGCGATCTATTACGTCAAGTCGATGCACATGCAGACCGCCTATCAGGCCTATCCGGTCAGTGATGCCGGGCTGCCGGTGTGCGAGGCCCTGTCCGCCGACGTCATCAGCCTGCCGGTGCATGCCTATCTGGACGAGCCGACCCAGGACCGCGTCATCCAGGCGGTGCGCGACGCGCTGGCGTAGCGTTCGTTCCCCGGACGCCGCGCACTGCGCCCCGCTTTGGGCGTGGTGCGCTGCTGATCCGGGGTCCCGGTTGGTTTCGAAGATGCCACCGGGATTCCTGATCCGCGCAGCAGCGTGAAGAACGCCGCGGCGCGTCCGGGACATGAGAACGTCGCTGCGATCTCTCCGCAATCCCCATTTGGCCTTATCGCCGCATGCTGTAAAAGCCGCGCATGCTTGGACGTATTTTCACCGTCGGTGGTTACACGCTGCTGTCGCGGATCACCGGATTTGCGCGCGACATCTTGCTCGCCGCGATTTTGGGGGCCGGGCCGATTGCCGACGCCTTCTTCGTCGCGTTGCGGCTGCCCAATCATTTCCGCGCCATCTTTGCCGAAGGGGCCTTCAATGCCGCTTTCGTGCCGGCCTATGCCCATGTTCATGGCCGCGGCGGCGAGATCTCGGCGCGGCTGTTCGCCAACCGGATCTTCACGCTGCTGTTCGTGTCGCAGGTCGTGCTGCTGATCTTGGCTTTGCTGTTCATGCCGCAAGCGATGAGCCTGCTGGCACCCGGTTTCACCGACGATCCCGAGCAGCGCCGGCTTGCCATCGATCTGACGCGCATCACTTTTCCCTATCTGCTGCTGATCACGCTGGTGACGCTGTATGGCGGCATGCTCAATGTCATCAACCGTTTTGCCAGCGTCGCCGCGGCGTCGATCTTCCTCAACATCTCGATGATGGCGACCTTGGCGCTGGCGGTGCTGTTTCCCACCGCTGGCCACGCCGCCGCCTGGGGCGTGCTGATCTCCGGCTTCCTGCAATATTTCCTGCTCGCCGGCGATCTCGCCCGCCATGGCGGCCTGCCGCGCTTCGCGCCGTTGCGGCTCGATGAGGACGTCCGCGCCTTCTTCCGCGCGCTGGGTCCGGCAACCTTGGGCTCGATGGGCACCCAGGTCGCGCTGTTCGCCGACACCATCATCGCCACCTTCCTGCCGGTCGGCGCGCTGTCGGCGCTGTATTACGCCGATCGCCTCAATCAGTTGCCGATCGGTGTGATCGGCATCGCGATCGGCACCGTGCTGCTGCCGGAAATGTCGCGGCGCATCACCGCGGGGGATGATGCCGGCGCGATGGCCTCGCAGCGCCGCGCCTTCGAATTCACGCTGCTGTTCTCGGTGCCGTTCGTGGCCGCGTTCCTCGTTGTGCCCGACGTCATCATGCGCGCGATGTTCGCCCGCGGCGCGTTCACCAAGGCTGACGCCGCCGTCGCCGCCGCCACGCTCGCGGCCTACGCGATCGCGCTGATTCCGTTCGTGCTGATCCGTAGCGCGATTGCGACCTTCAACGCCCGCAAGGATACCAAGACGCCGATGAAGGCGGCGCTGACCGGCATCGCCGTCAACGTGCTGCTGAAAATCCTGCTGATGGGCTCGCTGGCGCAGGTCGGACTGGCGCTGGCCACGGCGGCGGGCGCCTGGGTCAATCTGCTGCTGGTGATCGGTTTCGCGGTGCGGGCCGGCTATCTGCGGTTCGATCGCGGTTTTGTCATCTCGCTGCTGAAATTCTTCATGATCGGCGTCGTGCTGGCCGCAGCCTTGTGGCTCGCCGCGCGCTTTGCCGCGGTGCACTTCGCCGTGATGAGCACGCTGCGCGACGAAGCCGCGCTCGGCGTGCTGATCGGCGTTACTGTGGTGGTCTACGCCGCGCTGGTGCTGCTGTTGTTCGGCCGCCGCTGGCTGCGCGCGCTGGTGCGCAGTTAGGTCACATTTGCGCTGGCTGCCGTTCCGCTGCACAATGGATAAAATCTAAATTGTCGGCGGAGACACCATGGCCCCCATCAAATTCGGCGTCGGACAAAGCGTCCTGCGCAAGGAAGACGACGCTCTGATCCGCGGCAAGGGCCGCTACACCGACGACCACGCGCCGCGGACGCTGCACGCGCTGGTGCTGCGCTCACCGCATGCCCACGCCACCTTCAAGCTCGATGCCGCGCGCGCGCGAACCTTGCCAGGTGTCGGCGCCATCCTCACCGCGGAGGACGTCAAGGATCTTGGCGGCCTGCCATGCCTGTTCAATCTCCCGGACACGCCCTTCACCGGTCCGGACTACGCCATTCTCGCGTCCGGCACCGTGCGCCACGTCGGCGACGCGGTGGCCTTCGTGGTGGCCGAGACCATCGATCAGGCGCGCGACGCTGTCGAGGCCATCGAGGTCGAATGGTCGCCGCTGCCATCCGTCAACGGCCTCGTCAACGCCGTGAAGTCCGATGCGCCACAGGTCTGGCCCCAGCATGCCGGCAATTTGCTGTTCGACGTGCCGATCGGCGACAAGAAGGCGGTCGACGCGGTATTCGCCTCCGCGCCGGTGATCGCCGAAGTCAAAATCGTCAATCCGCGCGTCATCATCAACTACATGGAGACCCGTGCCGCGATCTGCGAATATGACGCCGCGCGCGATCATATGACGCTGACGATCGGCAGCCAGGGCAGCCACCGGCTGCGCGATATTCTTTGCGATAACGTTCTCAAGATTTCCAAGGACAAGATGCGGGTGATCTGCCCCGATGTCGGCGGCGGTTTTGGTACGCGGCTGTTTCCGTACCGTGAATATGCGCTGGTGGCCGTAGCCGCGAAAAAGCTGCGCAAAAACGTCAAATGGGCCGCGGATCGCACCGATCACTTTCTCGGCGACTCGCAGGGCCGCGACAACGTCACCCATGCCCGCATGGCGATGGACAAGGATGGCAAGTTCCTGGCGATGGATGTCGACCTGATGGCCGATATGGGCGCCTATCTATCGACCTTCGGGCCCTATATCCCGCATGGCGGCGCCGGCATGCTGCCGGGCCTCTATGACATCCAGGCGTTTCATTGCCGGGTCCGCACCGTGTTCTCCAACTCGGTGCCGGTCGATGCCTATCGCGGCGCCGGCCGGCCGGGGGGGGGCTTTGTGGTCGGGGGGGTGGGCGGTG
>JACMOT010000555.1 GCA_014377915.1 Tardiphaga sp. | reverse complement strand
TCATGGCTGACCATCTGGCCGTGCTCAACATGCCGATCGAGGCGCTGAAGCGCAGCCACACCGTGACCTCGTTCGAACCGTTCACGCTATTGTCGGCGCTCGCGGCGGTCACCGAGAACATCGGGCTGATCGCCACCGGCTCCACCACCTTCGACGAGCCCTATCACGTCGCCCGCCGCTTCGCCTCGCTGGACCACATCAGCAATGGCCGCGCCGGCTGGAATATCGTCACCACCTCGAATCCGGATGCCGCGCTCAACTTCGGCCTCGACGATCACATGGAGCACGCCGAGCGTTACAGGCGCGCCCGTGAATTCTACGACGTCGTGACGGGCCTGTGGGATTCCTTTGCCGACGACGCGTTTGTGCGCGACGTGGAGAGCGGCCTCTACATGGATCCCGACAGGATGCATGTGCTCGATCACAACGGAAAATATTTCAAGGTTCGCGGGCCGCTCAACATCGCCCGCCCGGTGCAGGGCTGGCCGGTAATCGTACAGGCCGGCGCCTCCGACGATGGCCGGCAACTCGCCGCCGAAACCGCCGAAGCCGTGTTCACCGGCGGCGGCGCGCTGTCCGATGCGCGAAAGCTCTATGCCGACATCAAGGGCCGCATGGACAGGCTTGGCCGCAACCGCGACCACCTCAAGATCCTGCCCGGTGCGTTCGTCGTGGTCGGCGACAGCCTCGAGCAGGCAAAAGAGAAACGCGCTCTGCTGGACAGCAAGGTGCACTACGCCAACGCCATTGCTTCGCTGTCGATCATGATCGGCTCTGATGCTTCCGGTTTCGATCCCGATGGCCCCCTGCCCGAAATCCCGGAAACCAATGCCAGCAAGAGCGGGCGCCAGCGCGTGATCGATCTGGCCGCGCGGGAGAACCTCACGGTGCGCGAATTGGCGCAGCGGCTTGGCGGCTATGGTGGCTCGGCCTTTGTCGGCACGCCGCAAACCATCGCCGACGAGATGGAGGAATGGCTGGTCTCCGAGGGCTGCGATGGCTTCAACATCATGTTCCCGTTCCTGCCCGAGGGCCTCGACGACTTCGTCGACAAGGTCGTTCCAGAGCTGCAAGAACGCGGAATCTTCCGCACCCAGTACGAAGGCACCACGCTGCGGGAGAATCTGGGCCTGCCGCGGCCGGAAAACCGCTTCTTTCCAGGCTAACGGACCGGATTCCCGGGCTTATTCGATCCGGAAAACCTTGACTTTGGGGCGTTCGAGGCTAGTTTGCGCCCCAACGCGGCCAGTGCTCTGGCTGTCACCGATTCCTGACATCAGAGGTTCTGCCATGGCCAAAGCGGTCACCATCAAGATCAAGCTCGTCTCCACCGCGGATACCGGCTTCTATTATGTCGCCAAGAAGAATTCGCGCACCATGACCGACAAGATGGTCAAGAAAAAGTACGACCCCGTCGCGCGCAAGCACGTCGAGTTCAAGGAATCCAAGATCAAGTAATCGCTGCTGTCAGCTGCTGACGGATTGAACGGGGCCTTTCAGGCCCCGTTTTCCGTTGGAACCCGGCGACTGCCACCGACGCCGCGCGGTACGAGCCGCGGCCTCGCGCAGCCGTGGAACGATTGATCTGGCGAGGGGATCGACTCAGGCCGCCGCGGAGACAACGCGATTGCGGCCGTCATGCTTGGCGCGATACAGCGCGACGTCGGCACGCTTGAGCACGTCGGTAATCGGCTCGCTCTTCTTCTCCAGCGTCGACAGGCCGATCGAGATCGTGACCTCGATGCGCTTGTTGCCCTTGTCGATGGAAAATGGTTCCCCGGCGATCGAGCGGCGCAGCCGCTCGGCCACCATGCCCGCCACATGCACATCGGTCTCCGGCATCACGATAACGAACTCCTCGCCACCGTAACGACACGCCAGATCGATGCCGCGAATCGACTTGCGGATCCGCACCGCGAATTCGCGCAGCACGTCGTCGCCGGCGTCATGGCCATAGGTGTCATTGATCGACTTGAAAAAGTCGATGTCGAGCATCATCAGGGCCAGCGGCTTGCCGCGCACCCCGGCCTGCTCGGCCAGGGCTTCCAAATGGCTTTCCATGTAGCGGCGGTTATGAAGTCCGGTGAGTCCGTCGGTGATCGCAGCCTCGATCGAATGCTGCACATTGTCGCGCAGATGATCGGTGTAGCGGCGACGGCGAATCTGGGTGCGCGCCCGCGCCAGCAATTCATTCTTATCGACCGGACGTATCAGATAGTCGTTGACGCCGATTTCAAGTCCGCGAAGCAGCCGCGCATTATTGTCGGCATCGGCGATCGCCAGGATTGGCACCTGCCGGGTGCGCTCCAGCGAACGCGCCTGGCTGCACAGTCGCAATCCGTCGAAATTCTCCAGACCCAGCGACACGATCAGCAAATCGTAATTGCCCTCGGCCGCGTGAAACAGCGCTTCGGCGGGATTGGATTCAACGTCCACCGTATGTTCGGCGCTCAGCACGGGCGCCAGTCGCTCGTAGGATGACGGCCGGTCGTCGATCAGCAGAATGCGTCCACCAAGGCCGAGATCAGCCACCGCGCTGCGCTCCGGCGCCTGCACGCCGATTTCCAGGGAGGTGATGGCGCGCATCCGCAGCTCATCGGTCATCATCTTCAACCGCGTCAGCGAGCGCACCCGCGCAATCAGCACGGCGTCCGCGACCGGCTTGGTAAGAAAGTCATCGGCGCCCGCTTCCAGGCCACGCACGCGGTCAGCCGGCGAATCCAGCGCGGTCACCATCACCACGGGAATGAAATGCGTTTTCGGATTGGCTTTCAGGCGGCGGCAGACCTCGAAGCCATCCATGTCGGGCATCATGACGTCGAGCAGGATCAGGTCGCATTCCGAGCGGGTACAGATCTCGAGCGCCTGCGCACCGTTCGACGCGGTGATGACATCGAAATATTCCGCCGACAGGCGGGCTTCCAGCAGCTTTACGTTGGCGGGGATGTCGTCGACGACCAGAATGCGTGCGGACATCGTGAACTCCTCAACCGATAAACCGACGGACGGTCTCGATAAACTTTCCAACCGAGATGGGTTTGGACAAATAGGCTTCACAACCGCCTTCACGGATGCGTTCTTCGTCGCCCTTCATGGCGAAGGCGGTAACGGCGACGACGGGGATCATGCGCAATTCCGGGTCGCTCTTGATCCAGCCCGTGACTTCAAGGCCGGAGACCTGTGGCAGCTGAATGTCCATCAGGATCAGATCGGGGCGCAGCTTCTTGACGAGGTCGAGCGCCTCGAAGCCATTACTGGTGCCCACGGTCAGATAGCCGTGAGCTTCCAGCAAATCGCGAAAGAGCTTCATATTGAGCTCGTTGTCTTCCACGATGAGGACGGTTTTAGCCATCCCGCCTCCAATCCCGAACGTCAACGTTCTCTTTTGCGCCGGGCCTGATTGCCCCGCGGTATCCATAAATGTCGCAGGCGAGTGGTCCGACGTCGCTCTGGTCACCCCACCAGAGCGCCCTTGCCGTGGCCGCGCTTCCAGTAGCTGGAAACACCCCGGTGACTCGGGCATGATGAGTCAAAATAGAGACGATAAGTTACGGAAAGGCAAACAGGCATGCTGAAAAAGCGTCCACACAACCCGAGCCAAGTGGCTGAAATCGTTGCAATTCAGGCGCTTTCTTTCGTCGCCGGCGAACCCGAGCGTCTCGGCCTTTTTCTGTCCGAAAGCGGAATCGGCCCGGAAACCCTGCGTTCAGCCGCCAAGGACCCGCAATTTCTGGTCAGCGTTCTCGACTTTGTGCTGCGCGACGACGAAACGGTACAGGCCTTTTCGGCGTCCTCACAGCTGCATCCCACCACCATCGCCGCCGCCCGGCAGGCGCTGGGCGATCCCCATATCGAGCGCGACATCCCGTGACGGCCTCGCCGACAGAGCCGAGCGGACCGCGCGGATTCTGCCGGGATTGCCTCGCCGATCAGAACGTCACGGCCAGGCGCTGCAGCGCCTGCGGCTCGCCACGGCTGGTGCGGCACCATGCGCTACCGCAACTGACGCTGGCCCATATCGACTGCGACGCCTTCTACGCTACGGTGGAAAAGCGCGATAATCCGGAGTTGGCTGACCGTCCGGTGATCATCGGCGGCGGCAAGCGCGGCGTCGTGTCGGCGGCCTGCTACATCGCGCGCACCTTCGGCGTGCGCTCGGCGATGCCGATGTTCAAGGCACTGGAGCTGTGTCCATCGGCCGCGGTGGTGCGGCCGGACATGGCCAAATATGTCAGGGTCGGTAGGGAAGTGCGCCATGCCATGCAGGCGCTGACGCCCTTGGTCGAGCCGCTGTCGATCGATGAGGCATTTCTCGACCTGTCGGGCACCGAGCGCGTCCACGGCATGATCCCCGCCAAGGTACTGGCGCGGTTTGCCAGCCAGATCGAACGCGAGGTCGGGATCACCGTGTCGGTCGGCCTGTCGGTGAACAAGTTTCTGGCCAAGATCGCCTCCGATCTCGACAAGCCACGCGGCTTCGCCACGCTGGACCAGGACGATGCCCGCGCGATGCTGGCCGACCGACCGGTCGGCTTCATCTACGGCGTCGGGCCCGCCACGGCCGAACGGCTGTCGCAAAAGGGCTTTCGCCGGATTGCCGACCTGCAGAAGGCCGACGAGATCGACCTGATGCGACAATTCGGCGGCGAGGGTCGCCGTCTCTGGCGTCTCGCCCGCGGCATCGACGACCGCGACGTGGTGCCGGACCGCGGCGCCAAGACGATATCGAACGAGACCACGTTCAACGACGACATCCGCGATTTTGCGACTCTGGAAAAAATCCTGTGGCGCTTGTCGGAAAAAGTATCATCGCGGCTGAAGAGCGGCGAACTGGCCGGCACCACCGTCACGCTGAAGCTGAAGACCGCGGATTTCCGCCAGCGCACCAGATCACAATCGATCCACGCGCCCACCCAGCTGGCGGCAAAGATCTTCTCGATCAGCCGCGAAATGCTGGCCAGGGAGACCGACGGTACTGCCTTCCGCCTGATCGGCACCGGCGTCAGCGCGCTGAAGCCCGGCTCGGAGGCCGGCGACACCGACATGATCGATCGCCGCTCGGCGCATGCCGAACGCGCGATGGATGATCTGCGGAAGAAGTTCGGCGACGCGGCGGTGATCCGCGGCATCGCCTATGACGGGCCGGAGAAGATGCGGGAGTAATCTGTCTCGTGCCCCGGACACGATGCAACACGAAATGTTGCTTCGCTGAGCCGGGGCCGTCTCAAATGCCGGTACTTGCGACGGTGCCGGCTCCGCGGAGCAGCGTTTCACGCTGCACCGCGTCCGGGACAAGTATGATTACAACGACCTGCTCACTTGCAGGGCTTGCTGTCCTTGACGTTGAACTGGCCCATCGTGCCGGCAATGACAAAGTCGTTGTAGTCCAGCACCAGCGCGCGCGACACGCCGTTCTCATACAATTCGAACGACATCGCATAGACCGGCGTCTGCTCGCCGCCCTCGGTCTTGGCGCCTTGGTCGAAATAGCTGACGGTCACCGGCCAGCGTGTCAGGGTCTTCATCGCAGCGCTGGAGGTCGAAGGATCCGGCTCCGCGATTTTGCGGTCGCCGGGGATCGGCTGGCCGATGATCGTCAGCGTGTTGTAGACCTTTTCGCCGGTGTCGGAGCCGTCATAGACGCTGAGTTCGAGCACCGACTTGCCGGCGCGCGCCGCCTCGATGATGCGGTGGATCTGCTCGGTCGGAAACACGGTCGCGGCGGGCAGCGTGAAGGTCTTCACCACCGGCTGCTTCAGCTTGACGGTGATGTGGTCGGCACCGCGCCCCGCCATGCCGTCGATGGCCGTGGGGTCGCCATCGTTCATGCGGGTGTCGATCTTGAAGCGGTAACTCTTGCCGGCGCCGTCTTCCCAGCTGGTAGAGCGCAAATCACTCAACGTGTTCTTGTCATCGCCGCTGCTCAGTTCAGACACCTGACGAAAATCCGACGTATATCCCTCGCAGGCGCTGCCGGTAAAATTATAAAGGATGCGACCGCTGGCGCTGTTGATGCTGGCATTACCGCGGGATTTTTGCAGCTTCAGCTCATACAGCGCCTGATGCGCCATGAACGGCGTGGCCGTGGCGGCTTGCGCCATGCTGCCGAATCCCGCCGCCAGCGCAACCGTCAGGCCGGCAGCAACGCCTATCCGCAGGGTGGCGGCCTGAAGACGCGAAATCGGATGGGTGCGACGCATGGAATTTCCCTGGATTGGCGAAGTTGCAACATAGAGACCGCGCTATTGCGCCGCAACTGGGGCGGTGCGGCGCGAAACTGCGCAAATTGCGGAGATGCAATCAGTCGCGGCTATCGGTGCCCCCCCGGGGGGGGGGGGAAGCGGGCCGTCTCCCGACGCCGCCGACGATCTCGTACGGTCCCTTGCATCGATCAGCGTGATGCGGGAAACAGGCTTCGCCGGAACGGTTTGGTCAGATCTGTTCGGGCGAAACATCGAGCAATCGGGGAACATGATGGCAGGAACGGTCGAGCAAAAACTCGCGACACTGGGCGTGACGCTGCATGAACCCAGCAGTCCCGTCGCCAATTATGTCGGCTTTGTCCGCACCGGTAATCTGCTGTTCGTGTCCGGCCAGGTCTGCGTCAGCCCTGAGGGTCAGTTACTGGCCAAGGGCAAGCTCGGCGCCGGCGTCTCCATCGAGCAGGGCCACGCCGCCGCGCGTGGCTGCGCGATCAATCTGCTGTCCCAGGTCAAGGCTGCGCTTGGCGATCTCGACAAGGTCGCGCGCGTCGTCCGCCTCGGCGGCTTCGTCAATTCGGCACCGGATTTCGTCGACGGGCCGAAGGTGTTGAATGGCGCTTCGGACCTGATGGTCGCCGCGTTCGGCGACAAGGGCCGCCACGCCCGCACCACAGTCGGCGTCGCCTCCCTGCCCGCGGACGCCGCGGTCGAGGTCGAAGCCGTGTTCGAAGTCGCCTGATCCTGGAACTCGATGATGCGCGCACCTGACTGGCTTACCGCGCGCCCTGTCGCGCATCGTGGTCTGCACGATCGCGCCCATGGCGTGATCGAAAACATGCCGGGTGCGATCAGCGCCGCCGTCGCCGGTAATTTCAGCATCGAGGTCGACCTGCAGCTTTCTGCCGACGGCGAAGCCATGGTGCATCACGACCACAGGCTGGGGCGCTTGACCATTGGCGAAGGCGCCCTGCTCGACAAGACCGCCGCCGAGTTGAAACAGGTCCGCTTCAAGGATACCGACGAGCGGATGATGACGCTCGGCGACCTCTGCGCGCTGGTCGGCGGCCGGGTGGCGCTGGTGATCGAACTGAAAAGCCACTTCGACGGCGACCGCAGGGTCGTGGCCCGCACGATCGAGATCCTGAAATCCTATCGCGGCCCGGCGGCGGTGATGTCGTTCGATCCCGACAAGGTACTGGCGTTGCGGCAGATGATGCCGGAACTGCCGCGCGGCATCGTCGCGCAGCGCCGCTATGATGACGGCGAATGGTTGACCCTCACCCCGGCGCAGCGCCGCGGCATGCTGCAACTCCGCCATGCCTTTTCCACCCGGCCGCATTTCGTCGCCTATTCGGTCAACCAGCTGCCGGCGCCGGCACCGTGGATCGCGCGCCATTTGTTCGGCTGCGCCCTGCTGACCTGGACCGTGCGCACGCCGGAACAGCGCGCCATCGCAGCCGCCCACGCCGACCAGATGATCTTTGAAGGATTCCGGCCGGACACCTGACCCTTGAACTCATCAGCGCGATGCACAATTCTACAGTCGGTCGCCGCGACGGCTGATCGCTAACGACCGGTTCAACTGATTGATGACATCGTCCGACATAACGCTCGAAGCCGTCTCCTCCATCAGCCAGATCGCGGCCGCAGACTGGGATGCCTGCGCCACTTCCAGGGCCGATCCGGGAGACCTCCAGGAACTTGACACGCTGGCCGCCGCGCGCCAGCCACAGCCCCCCTGCTCCACCTCGGCAACAACCTACAACCCATTCGTTTCGCACGCTTTTTTCTCCGCGCTCGAGAAATCAAACTCGGCCTGCGCGCGCACCGGCTGGGGCCCGCGGCACCTGGTTGCCCGGCAGCATGGCAGCGTCGTCGGCATCGTGCCCTGTTATCTCAAGTCGCATTCGCAGGGCGAATACGTGTTCGACCGCGGTTGGGCCGATGCCTATGAGCGCGCCGGCGGGCAATATTATCCCAAGCTGCAGGCCTCGGTTCCCTTCACACCGGCGACCGGTCCGCGATTGCTGATCCGCGACAGCAGCGATACCGGGCGCATCGGCGCGGCGCTGGCCGGCGGCCTGGTGGGGCTTTGCGACGCCACCAACGCCTCCTCGGTGCATGTCACTTTTGCAAAAGAAAGAGAGTGGAATTTCCTGGCCGGGCGCGGTTTTCTGGAGCGCACCGACCAGCAGTTCCATTTCCACAATGCGGGCTACCGGACCTTCGACGACTTTCTCGCCACCCTGAACTCGCGGCACCGCAAGGCGATCAAGCGTGAGCGCCGCGATGCGCTGGCCAACGGCATCACCATCCACGCGCTCACCGGCGCCGACATCACCGAAGATGCGTGGGAGGCGTTCTACGAATTCTACATGGAGACCGGCTCGCGGAAATGGGGCCGGCCGTATCTGACCCGCGCGTTCTATTCGCTGATCGGCGAGACCATGGCGAAGGACGTGGCCTTGATCATGGCCAAGCGCGACGGCAAATGGATCGCCGGCGCCATCAATTTCATCGGATCAGATACGCTGTTCGGCCGGCACTGGGGCGCCATCGAGCACCACCCGTTCCTGCATTTCGAGGTCTGCTATTACCAGGCGATCGATTTTGCGATCGCGCGCGGCCTGAAGACGGTCGAGGCCGGCGCGCAGGGCGAGCACAAGATCGCCCGTGGCTACCTGCCGCAGACCACCTACTCCGCGCATTACATCGCCGACCCCGGCTTTCGCCGCGCGGTGGCCGATTATCTCACGCATGAGCGCGCCCATGTCGCCGCGGCGGTGCGCGAACTGACCGAGGCCGGCCCGTTCCGCAAGGG
This sequence comes from Tardiphaga sp., assembly GCA_014377915.1. The sequence goes on along the minus strand of JACMOT010000555.1, from coordinate 7,051 downwards.
CGACATCCACAGCACCCATGAAGAGCCCGACTGAGCCACGCTTGACCGCTTCGCGCCGTGCGGCGACAGTCGCCAAAATTCCGGGAGGCCCCATGACCGCTTACGACCCCAACAACATCTTCGCCAAGATTTTGCGCGGCGAATTTCCCTGTTACAAGGTTTATGAGGACGACCATGTTTTGGCCTTCCTCGACATCATGCCGCGCTCGACCGGCCACACACTGGTGATTCCCAAGGCGCCGGCACGCAATATTTTCGACATCACCGCCGAGGATTACGGCCACGTCGCCCGCGGCGCACACAAGATTGCCGCCGCCGCCAAGACGGCCTTCAAGGCTGACGGCATGACCATCGGGCAATTCAGCGAAGCATCCGGCGGCCAGGTGGTGTTTCACCTGCATATGCATGTGATGCCGCGCCACGACGATGTTGCGCTGCTGCCGCCGACGTCGCGCAAGGAAGACCCCAAGGTGCTGGAAGACCATGCGACCAAGCTGATCGCGGCGCTGCAGGCGTTTTAAACCGTAGGATGGGTCGAGCGCCTTCGCGAACCCCATCACCCGCGGGTGATGGGTTTCGCGAAGGGCACAACCCATCCTACAAATTATTCCGTCTGGAAATCGCCGGGCTGTGGCGGCGCCCGCGGTGTGAACTCGCAGCGGTCGGGCTTCATATCCAGAAGCGGCGTTTCATCGAGACAATCGAGGCCGCGCACCAACACCGTGGCGCCTTCGATGCCGACCAGCTTCACCATCGAGGTACCCAGCGGATTGGGCCGCACCGGCGAGCGCAGCGAAAACGTGCCGCGGGCGCGGCCGTCATTCTTCGGGCTCTGCAGCACCAGGTCGCGGCGCGACAGATGCAGCCAGTAGATCACCTCGAGCATCCTGAACTGATCAAGGCCCTGCAGCGCCGGCACCCAGGGATCGAAGATCTCCAGCCGGCACACCGGCCCGTCATGGTGGCCTTGCCGCGGCGTGTCCGACCGCGACGTCCATGGCGTGCGGATGCGGCCGATATAGACCAGACCGGCATTGTTGGGCTTCGGCGCGTCGACGACGGCCTCGCCGGCGCGGATCTCATTCTCACCAGCCATCCGTCAGCAGCCCCGATCAATCCAGCGAGATGTTCTGCGCCTTGATCACCTTCGACCACCGCGCCCGATCCTCGTCAACGAATTCCGTAATCTGCGCCGGCGTCTTCGGGCGCAGCACCGGGAAGCCGATCTTTTCCAGCGAGGCACGAAAGGCCGGATCATCGAGCGCCCGGTTCAGGCTGGCGCTGACCTTGTCGGAAATGTCGTCGGGCAATTTGGCCTGCGCGGCAACGCCGAACCAGACGCCCACGACGTAGTCCGGATAACCGCTTTCCGCCACGGTCGGCACATCCGGCAGATCAGGGCTGCGCTGCGCCGAGGAGACGCTCAGCGGCCGCAGCATGCCGGACTTCACCGGCGGCAGCGCGGTGGACAGCGTATCGAACATCACCTGTATATTGCCCGACAGCAGATCGGTCAGCGCCGGTCCGGCGCCCTTATAGGGAATGTGGGTCATCTGCACGCCGGTGATCTGCTTGAACATCTCGCCGGCGAGATGGATGGTGCCGCCGGTGCCCGCCGATCCGAAATTCAGCTTGCCCGGATTCGCCTTGGCGTAAGCGACGAACTCCTGAACCGTCTTGGCCGGCACCGAAGGATGCACTTCCAGCACCACCGGAAGGTCGGTGACGATCGACAGCATCTTCAGATCCTTCTGCGGATCGTAGGGCAGCTTCCTGTAGAGCAGCGGGTTGAGCACCATGATCGAGGCCGCGGTGACGAACAACGTGTAGCCGTCCGGATCGGCGCGCGACACCGTCTCCGCCGCGATCGCGCCCTGCGCGCCGGGCTTGTTCTCGACCACCATGGTCTGCTTGAGATCACGGCCGAGATAATCCCCGACCAGTCGCGCCAGAACGTCGGTCGGGCCGCCCGCCGCGTAGGGTACGATCAGCTTGATCGCGCGTGTCGGATATTCCGCTGCGCAGGCCATTGGCATCGCGCTTACCATCGCGACGGCGAGCATCGACATCAGGACGGAGCTGGCACGCGTTTTCATGTCGTTTCCCCAGTGGTCTTTTTTGAATTGCCCGAACAGTAGCCGAGCCAAGAGGCAGCGCAAGCCGTAGCTCAGCCGAGCCAGTATTTACCAGCGATCATCACGGTCTCGCCGCTGACGACGCCGAACAGAATCGAGCGCCTCGTCGCCATGAACACGGCTACGCCAACCGCTACCGCGCCGTAGCGCAACTCCGGCGGGATACTGGCCAGCGCGCCTGGCGGCAGCACCAGGATCTGCGCAATCACGCCGGCAAGGATCGCGGTGGCCACCGCCCTCACCCACACCAGCAATTCGGATTGCTCGTCGACGCCGCCGCCCAGCCACAGGCCGAGCCAACGCCACACTTCGTTGGGCAGAAAGCCCGCCAGCAGCAGCACAATCAGGGAATGCCAGTCGCCGATGAATTCGCTCATGGCCGCCGTCGCCACCAGTGAACGCCATAGGCGATGCTGCCGGCGGAGACGCCCGATATCAGGATATCGACGCCGGTGTGCAGCAGCGACACCAGCGGAAACAGCGCAAGGCCGAGGACGAGTGCCACCACATCGGGAAGCTGCCGGCAATTCCGCGCGGTGGACAGCAGAAACGCCAACGGCGTGAGCAACAGGATGGCCGCACCGAACAGCGGCGGCAGATTGGCGGCGAGTTGGTAACCGATCAGAGTGGCTGTCATCGAGATCGTCACCAGGCCAGTCCCCAGGCCGTTGACGAAAGCGATGCGACGCGCGCGCGGAACCAACGGCAGCAGGCGGAAACATTCAACCCACAACGTGACCGCGATGAAGTGCGCCGGCAGGATCAACTGGCGCTTGCGCGTTTGCGGCAGGCGCAGCATGGGCAGCACCGAGACCACCATCGGAAACAGCCGGACCGCGCTGACCGTCACGGCCAAGGCGGCCTGGATCACCGTGGCGCCGGAGCCCAGCGTCGACAGCAGGATGATCTGCGCCGGGCCCGCCCACACGAACAGCGTCGACGCCAGCGCCCAGAACAGGCTGAAATGGGTGTCGTGGGCGAGCGCGCCGATGCCGATATAGGTGGCGAACAGCACCAGCGTCAGGATCGTCGAGGCAATCGAGCTCAGGCCCAGCACAAACGCCGCCGCGGTGCCCTGCCATCGTGGTGAATCCAGAGCCGGCAGCGCCACCAAACGTCCTATTCTTCTTGAAAGGTATTGCCGCCATACGCAGCCAATCACAGCCGCCGTCAAGCCGCCTGTTTAACCTTAACAAAACGTTTATCGGCTCAGTGCTCGCCTCGACTTAACCACCTCAGGTAGTGTCCAGAGGTAACCAGAGAGGGGCATCATGCTGGAGCGACGAAAGAGTTTTCGCAGTCGGGTCTATTTCGGCGGCCGGATCGCGTTCAATGGACGGCAGTCGAGCATGGATTGTATCGTGCGCAACTTCTCCGACGACGGTGCCCGGGTGGAATTCGAAACCACCCGCCTGATTACCGGGGAAGTCGACTTCACCATCGAGCAGAAGGGATACGCCTTTCGCGCGAGGATGATCTGGCGCCGCGGCGACCAGGCCGGCTTCCTGTTTCGCGATCCCCGGCGCACCGACACCGATGCCACGCTCGACTGCGCGATGCGGCTGCGCGCCAGTGAGCGCGTCAACCGCGATTTGGCGCGGCAGCTCGATCGGTTGCGCTCGGAATACTGAGCGCTCCGGCCCTCACATTGATGTTGCGCAGCACCAGGCAGGCCTGGCCGGCGCGGCGGATCCTGTCGCACAATCGATCGGCGGCGGCCCGCGTGTCCTCGCCAATACGTACCTGGTAAAAGGTTCGGGGGCCGCGGCTGCGAAAGGTTGAGCCCAGCAGATTGGGATCGCGATCGCCGATCACCGGACGAAGCCGCGCCATCACGCGCGCATAGCTCATCAGGGCGCGGTCGCGGTTAAAGCCGGCGGCGAGTTGCACGCCCCAGGGGCGCGCCTCACCCAGCTTCACGCGCTGCGCCAGTTCGGCGATGAACGGATTTGGCGAGCGCTGCAGCAGCGCCATCAGCTCGCGGCACCCCGTCGGCGGCGGCCGATCCGGCATCTTGCCGTTGCGGCCGGCGGCGGACCAGTCATCGACCGAAGCGCCGGTGATCGCGGACACGTAGTTGCGGGTTTCCGATGGCATCGGACCCCTGCCGTCGATCCAGTCCTGCACCCGGCGCGGCCCTGCATTATAGGCCGCGGCGGCAAGGCCGAGATTGCCGAACTGGTCGCGCAGCTCCTTCAGGAATTCGGCCGATTTCGGCAGCGCCTGGACCGGATCGAACGGGTCGAGCAACCGCCGCTCGGTCGCGGTGCCCGGCATGAATTGCGCGATGCCCTGGGCGCGCTGGCCGCTGCGCGTCACCGGCCCCACCGCATCGGACTGAAACCGACTCTCCTGCCAGATCATCCGGGCAAAGAATTCCAGCGGCAGATCATGGGCCTTCGCCGCGGATTCGATCATCAGGCACATCGACTCCCGGGTGCCGGAATCAGCAGGTTGCATCGCTGGTGGAGCTGGCCGAGCGTCGAGCATCCTGTCAGCGCCCGGTTTCGCCAGTTCCGCCGGCGGCAAAATCTCCTCGGCGTGCAGGCGCGCCGCCGGAAGCAGCAATATTGCTGTCAGGATCATCGTCTGGCAGATCAGGGCCACGGCTAATTTCATCATCCTCCTGCGCGTCTTGACAGCCGGGTCGAAGCGGCTAGCTATGCCTCGAAGTGAGCGGGAACGGGAGCGCAGCCATGACCAAGGACCACCCGCCCGGCTTCGCCTCCGACGACGACGTGCCGATCCCCTATATGGCCCGCACCCGGGACTACTATCTGGCGATCGGCTACGACACGCCCTATCGCTGGGCGCACCATAATGATGCGCCATTCCAGAAATTGCGTACACCGCTGGCGCAGTCGCGCGTCGCCCTCATCACCACGGCCGCTCCGTTCGATCCCGCGCGCGGCGACCAGGGACCGGGCGCCTCCTATAATGGCGGCGCCAAGTTCTATCAGGTCTATGACGGCGATACCGCGCAGGATCATGATTTGCGCATCTCGCACATCGCCTATGACCGCGTACATACCACCGCCGACGACAGCAACAGCTGGTTCCCGCTGCCCGCGCTGCGTCAGCTCGCCGCCGAGGGCCGGATCGGCGACGTCGCGCCACGCTTCTTCGGCGCGCCGACCAACCGCAGCCACCGCGTCACTACCGAGACCGACGCGCCGGAAATCCTGGCGCGCTGCCGCGCCGACGGCGTCGACGCCGCCGTATTGGTGCCGAACTGCCCGGTCTGTCACCAGACCATCGCCCTCACGGCCCGGCATCTCGAGGCCAATGGCATTTCCACCGTGGTGATGGGCTGCGCCAAGGATATCGTCGAGCACGCCGCGGTGCCGCGCTTCCTGTTCAGCGATTTTCCGCTCGGCAATTCCGCCGGCAAGCCACACGATCCGGCGTCGCAGGCGGCGACGCTGCAACTGGCGCTGCTTGTGCTGGAATCCGCGGTCGGGCCACAGACAACCGTGCAATCGCCACAGCGCTGGCGGGGGGACGCCTCCTGGAAGCGCGACTACAATAATGTTGCGCTGCTGAGCACCGAAGAACTGGCGCGCCGCCGCGCCGAATTCGACGCCCAGAAGGCCGCCGCCCGCGGCCTGCGCGACAGCGCGGCTTAGCGATGCCAGGCCGCAATACTTAATTTACGTTAACGTGGTTTGGCCCGTCGCATGATCTTCCCCGCTCCGTGGATCGGCGTAGTGTTCCGCGCGAAAGAGGAACGGAACATGGATGAGCGTCGGCAGGACCAGCGGAACAAGGTGATCTTTGGCGGCATCGCATCGACCGATGCGCCGGTGTCGAAGGATTGCATCGTGCGCGATATCTCCGACCACGGCGCCCGTGTCGAATTCAAGCCCGGTGCAGCAGTGCCGAAGGACCAGATGTCGCTGTCGATCGCGCGCAAGGGCAAGTCGTTCCTCGCCAAGGTGATCTGGTGGCGCGACAACATCGTCGGCGTCGCTTTCACCGACGCGCCGGAAAATGCCCTGCCGCCATCGGATCTGGCGGAACGTCTGCGCAAGAGTGAAAAGAAGAAGCGGCAGCTGCAGCGCAAGATCAACGATCTGCTCGGGCAGTAATTTACTGTCGGTCCAGAGCGTGAGGGCAACAGCGCGAGCGAACCTCAGCCACTCCAATTGAAGTGGCGGGGAACCTCGACCGAGGCGATGAACATTTCGGGATTCCGGGTTCGCGTGCGGCTATCGCCGCTCGCACCCCGGAATGACAGCTAAACTCAAAACAAAACGGCCGGCAATTTCTTGCCGGCCGTTTTCATTTACGCGTTGGACTCAGGCTTACGCCTTGACCAGCGGCTTGGTCGGGCCCTTGGACCCGCCGGGACCGCCCGACTTCGGCTTGCGCGGCGCGTTGCGCTTGCCGGGCAGCTTCTCCGGCTTCGGCGTCACCGGACCATCGACATATTCGAAGCCGATCCGCTCCTGCGCGACGCCCAGCACCGGCTCGTCGCTGACCAGCACCACGCGGACGTGGCCGCCATCCTTCAGCTTGCCGAACAATAGTTCGTCGGCGAGCGGCTTCTTGATGTGCTCCTGGATCACGCGGCCCATCGGGCGCGCGCCCATCTGCTCGTCATAACCGTGCTTCACCAGCCAGGCCTTGGCGGGCTCGGACAGTTCGATGGTGACGTCGCGGTCCGCCAATTGGGCTTCGAGCTGCAGCACGAACTTCTCCACCACCATGCCGATCACATCGGGATTGAGATGCGCGAACGAGACGATGGCATCGAGACGGTTGCGGAATTCCGGCGCGAACTGCCGGTTGATCGCCTCGTGGTCCTCGCCTTCCCGCTTGCTTCGCGTGAAGCCGAAGGCCGCCCGCGCCATGTCGGCCGCGCCGGCATTGGTGGTCATGATCAGGATCACGTTGCGGAAGTTGACCTGCTTGCC
>JACMOT010000554.1 GCA_014377915.1 Tardiphaga sp. | reverse complement strand
TCGAACGGGTTGCCGGTCTCGACGCTGCTCCGCCAAAGTGCACCGGCGCGCTTGCGATCATCGACGTGCAACACGTCGTTCCACCCCGAGCCATCGCTCGACCCTTCCGGAACCCCCGTGACAGCGTACCAGTGGTCGTTGAAATAGTCGGGAAATCCATCCGCTCGTGCCGACCAGAGCATCTGCGGCATTGCATCGGCGAGCATCAGCGCGATGACGTCCGGGGGCGGCGGATGGTCTTGGTTCGCATCGTGATCCGTCGCCAACGGACCGTGTCTTGCGCGCGCCGGATCGATTTCTTGGGGCCGGGGTTCCGCCAGCACAGCATCTTGTGCCGTACAGTCGAGGCGACTTTCCCGTACCTGGTCATCCGTGCTCGATTCGGCTCCCCGGCGCGCAGCTGTCGCGCGCGTGACATAAACGTTTTGGTTGCTGATCTTCGGCATCTGCCCTCGCGCGATTGTGCGGGAGCGATCCAGGCTCTCAGTCTGCGGGATGCGTACACTGCCGCCGATTAGGTTTTGTAGCATGGCCGTGGGGTGCCGACCCCATCAATTCGAGGAGGTTGGCCGGTCGTTTCGGTAACGCCCGTCTATGTGTCGGAGGCATCCGGAGAAAATCAAGACTGACGGTCGAACGTCGGCACTGCGCTCCGGGCCGCAACCGCCGATCGCAAAAAAAGCGGCGCCGGTTGCCCGACGCCGCTTCTCCTAACCCGCCCAAGCGCGCGCGATCAGAGGACTTCGAACAGCCCAGCCGCACCCTGGCCGCCGCCGATGCACATTGTGCCGAGGACGTACTTCGCACCACGCCGCTTGCCTTCGATCAGCGCGTGGCCGGTCGCGCGCGCGCCGGTCATGCCGTAGGGGTGGCCGATCGAGATTGCGCCGCCGCTGACGTTGAGCAATTCGTTCGGAATGCCGAGCTTGTCGCGGCAATAGAGTACTTGGACGGCGAAGGCTTCGTTGAGCTCCCACAGGCCGATATCGTCCATCTTCAGGTTGAAGCGTTCGAGCAGCTTGGGGATGGCGAAGACCGGGCCGATGCCCATTTCGTCGGGTTCGGTGCCCGCAACGGCCATGCCGACATAGCGGCCTAGCGGCTGAAGGCCCCGCTTCGAGGCGAGCGACTCTTCCATCAGCACCGAGGCCGAGGAGCCGTCCGACAGTTGCGATGCGTTGCCCGCAGTCACGTTCATGCCCGGGCCCATGACGGGCTGGAGCGACTGCAGGCCTTCGAGCGTGGTTTCGGGGCGGTTGCCTTCGTCCTTGCTGAGCGTGACGTCCTTATAGGTGACCTCTTTGGTCTCCTTGTTGGTGACGGCCATGCTCGCGCTGGTCGGCACGATCTCGGCATCGAAATAGCCGGCGGCTTGCGCAGCGGCGGTGCGGCGCTGCGACTCCAGAGCATATTCGTCGCACGCTACGCGGCTGATATTGTAGCGCTTGGCGACCGTCTCGGCGGTGACCAGCATCGACATGTACACGTCCTTGTGCATCGCGATCAGCTC
>JACMOT010000553.1 GCA_014377915.1 Tardiphaga sp. | reverse complement strand
TTGCCGAGGTGCAGCGCTGGTACCAGCGCTTGACGATCTATGCTTTTACCTCGCGCAACGAAGGCTTTGGCCTGACGCTGATCGAAGCGATGTCGGTTGGCGCGGCGCTGGTGGCAACGCGCGCCGGCGCCGCCGAGATCGCGGTGGAGGATGGCGTCACCGGCGTGCTGGTGCCGACCGGTGATGCCGCGGCGCTGGCTGGGGCTCTTGAGCCGTTGCTGCGCGATCCCGCCGCGGCGGAAACGATGGGCAAGCGGGCGCGGCAGCGGGTACTGGATCGGTTCAGCCTCGACGTCGAGGCCGCAGGTATTGCCGCGGTCTATCGCACGCTGATCTGACGCTCGAGAATATCCACGACAAAAGCGTCGAGATCGCCGCCGGCAAACATGAATCCGGGGAGGCTCACCGCGGTGGCCGCCTCGATGTCGGTGGCGCGATCGCCGATCACGAAACTGCCAGTGGTGTGGACCGGCCAGTGCTTCATCAAATCGAGGATCATCCCCGGGCTGGGCTTGCGCCAGGGATGGTCTTCCAGATAGCCGGCGACCGATCCGTCGGGATGATGCGGGCAATAGCGGACATCATCGATGCGGGCGCCCTGCGCCAGCAATTCGGCGCGCATCCAGTCGTGTAGCCGGTGCAGCTCGTTCTCGGTGAACAGCCCGCGCGCGATACCGGACTGGTTGGTGAAGACGAAGACCAGATAGCCGGCGTCGTTCAGACGCCGGATCGCCTTGGCGGCGTTGGGCATCCAGCGCAGCGCTTCCGGCTGGAAAACGTGATGGTCGTCATAATTGATCACGCCGTCGCGGTCGAGGAAAGCGGCGGGCTTTGCGGTTGCAGCGACGTCACTCATGTCTTGTCGACCCCGCGCATCATGGCGCGTTCGACCTCGTCGCAAATGCCATGCAACGCCACCAGATGGATCTGCTGGATGACCGGGGTGTCGTCGCTCGGCGACATCAGCAGATGATCGCAATGCGCCCGCATTGCCTCGCCGTTGACGCCGGTGCATCCGACGGTCACCAGCCCGAGTTCCCGGGCCTTCGACAACGCGGTGAGAATGTTCGGCGAGCGGCCCGAGGTCGACAGTGCCATCAGCACGTCGCCGCGCTGACCCAGCCCCTCGACCTGCCGCGAAAAAATACGCTCGAAGCCGTAATCGTTGGCGATCGAGGTCAGCGCGGAAGTGTCGGTGGTCAGTGCGATCGCGGCGTAACCGGGCCGTTCCAGCTTGTAGCGGCCGACGATTTCCGCGGCGATATGCTGAGCGTCCGCGGCGCTGCCGCCATTGCCGATCAGCAGCAGTTTGTTGCCGGCGCGGAGCGCCGCGACGATCGCGGTGGCGACGGCATGGCACGCCGCCAGCAAGGTCGCGTCACCGGCGGCGCGCTGCATGGCTGCGCCCGACGCTTCGAAATGGGCTGCGATCGGATCCTGGCTCACAAAATATCGTCCCGGTTGAAACTCGCGCCTGTGGTACTGGCCGTGCCGGGTCGGCGCAAGCGCTGCAAAAACATCACCTCAAGGCGCCATGCCGAAGGCCGCGTCCTTCAGGACCCGTTCGGTCGCGTCGGCGACGTCGAGCGCCGGAATGTCCCGCATGCAGGCATGGTCGTTCAGGGTACAGACCGGGCGGTGGCAGGGCTGGCACGGCACCGTTGTCCTGGTCTGGATAATGGCGGCCAGCGGATTGAGCGGGCCCCACAGATGCGGCGCGGTAGGTCCGAAAATCCCGATGGTCGGTGTGCCGATGGCGGCCGCGATGTGCATCAGCCCGGAATCATTGGACACGGCGACGCCCGCGGCGGCCATGGCGACCACGCCATTGCGCAAATCAGTGCCAGTGAGGTCGCGTACTCCGGGCCCGCCCACGGCGACAAGCTCTTCCGCCAGTGCTTTCTCGCCGGGACCGCCGATCACCCAGACGTCCAGTCCGCGTTCGGCCAGCAGCCGCGCGGCTTGCGCATAATAGCTCCAGCGCTTGGAGGGGCCGACCGACCCGGGCGCCAGCGCCACGGCCGGACCGTTGCCCAGGCCATTGGTCGCCCGCCAGCGTGCGATCTCCTCGGTGGGTACCCGCAACTGCGGAACCGGCCATTCGGGAGGCAGGGGGGTGCCCTCGGGTAGCGCCAGCGCGGATTTCTTGTCGATCATGCGCGGCAGCTTCTTCTCGCCCCAGCGCCACTGGTTGATCAGGCCGAAGCGGACCTCGCCGACGAAGCCGACGCGCTCCGGAATCCCGGCGAGCGCCGGCGCCAAAGCCGATTTCCAGGTGCGAGGCATCACCAGTGCCGTGCCATAGTTCTGGGCGCGCAGCCGGGCCGCGAGTTCCCATTGCTGGGCCAGGGCCAGCCGGCTGCGGGGCAGGTCCCAGATGATGCCCTGGCGGACTCCGGGCATATAGTCGACCAGCGGAGCCACCAGCTTCGTCACCAGCAGATCCACTGGCCGGTTCGGCCAGCGCTCCTTCAAGACCCGCACCACCGTATGCCCACGGACAAAATCGCCGATCCACATATAGGGCACGATCAGAATCGGGCGGGTGTCGTCCGCATCGACTTTGACACCAGGATAAGACGAATTAGGGTTCATTCTTTCAGGGGCTTCGCTACGGATGGACGCACCGTCGGTAGCCCCTCCAATCTGGAAGAACAAGCCATCTGGAAACGCTTCGTTACATGTCAGTGTCTGCCTCTCGCCTTGCCGATGTCCAAGTTGCCTATGGCGTGCGAGTGGGGCAAAGGTGGCAAGACAGAACAGGTTGGGGATTTCATGCTGCTGGTGACCGGAGGGGCCGGTTTTATCGGATCGAACGTGGTGGCCGCGCTGAATGACGCCGGCCGGGCGGACGTCGCCGTGTGCGATTTCCTCGGTCATGACGGCAAATGGAAGAATCTGGCCAAGCGTCAGCTCGCCGACATTGTTCCGCCGGCGGAACTGATGGGCTGGTTGCGGGGCCGCAAGCTCGATGCCGTGATTCATCTGGGCGCCATTTCCGAGACCACTGCCACCGACGGTGACCTGGTGATCGAGACCAATTTCCGGCTCTCGATGCGGCTGCTGGACTGGTGCACCGCCCATGCGACACCGTTCATCTACGCCTCATCGGCCTCCACCTATGGTGACGGAACCCAGGGGTTCAGGGACGAGCAGAGCATGGCCGCATTGAAGACGTTACAGCCGATGAACCTGTACGGCTGGAGCAAACATCTGTTTGACCTGGCGGTGGCGCAACGCGTCGCCCGGGGCGAACGGTTGCCGCCGCAATGGGCCGGCCTGAAATTCTTCAATGTGTTCGGGCCCAATGAATATCACAAGGGCACGATGATGAGCGTGCTGACGCGGCGCTTCGACGACATCAAGGCTGGCCGCGGCATCCAGCTGTTCAAGTCGCACCGCGACGGCATCGCCGACGGCGACCAACGCCGCGACTTCATCTATGTCGACGACGTGGTCCGCGTGCTGGTGTGGCTGCTGGCGTCGCCCGCGGTCAGCGGCATCTTCAATGTCGGCACCGGGCAGGCGCGCAGCTTCAAGGACCTGATGCTGGCGGCTTACGCGGCGCTCGGCACCGCGCCGAACATCGACTACATCGACATGCCGGAGCAAATTCGCGGCAGCTACCAGTATTTCACGCAAAGCGAAGGCGACCGGTTGCGCAGCGCCGGCTATAATGGCGGCTTCACCTCGCTGGAAGATTCGGTCGACGCCTACGTCAAGGGCTTCCTCGATCAGCCCGATCGTTTCCGCTGATGCGCAACAGGTAAGAGCTTGATGTTCGATTTCGACACCCTGTCGCAGGCGATGGCCCGCCAGACTGTGCTGTGCGTCGGCGACCTGATGCTCGACGAATTCGTCTATGGCGAGGTGTCGCGCATCTCTCCGGAGGCGCCGGCGCCGGTGATCGCGGTTCAGCGCAGCGAGATCAGCGTCGGCGGCGCCGGCAATGTCGCGCGCAATATCGCAGCCCTTGGCGCGAAGTGCATCTTTGTCGGCCTGATCGGCGCGGACGAGGCGGGCCGGACTCTGAAGGAGGCGCTGGGGCAGGAGCGGTTGATCGAGCCGTTGCTGATCGCCGACGCCGCGCGGCCGACGACCCGAAAAGTACGGTTCGTTTCCGAACATTTTTCCACGCATATGCTGCGCGCGGATTGGGAACTGGCGGCGCCGGCCTCGGCGACGATCGAACAGCAGCTGATCGACACGATCCTGCCGCAACTGGCGCGCGTCGACATCGTGCTGTTGTCGGACTACGCCAAGGGCGTGCTGACCGCGCGCGTCATCCGCAACGTCATTGATGCCGCGAAGAAGCTTGGCAAGCGCGTGATCGTCGATCCCAAGAGCGCCAATCTGGCGACCTATCGCGGCGCCACGCTGCTGACGCCGAACCGCAAGGAATTTTCCGAAGCCACCCGCAGCCGCGCCGACAGCGAGGTTGGCATCGCCACCGCGGCGCAGGAAGCGATGATCCTGGCCGATTGCGCCGCGATGCTGATCACGCAGAGCGAGCATGGCATGACGCTGGTCCCTCGCGATGGCGAGGCGATCCATGTTCCGGCGCTGCCGGTCACGGTGCGCGACGTCTCCGGCGCCGGCGACACGGTGGCGGCGATGCTGGCGGTGGCGCTGGCCGCGGGCGCCGATTGGGAAACCACGTTGCGCCTGGCCGCCGCGGCCGCGGCGGTCGCGGTTAGCAAAAAGGGCACCGCGGTGGTGACGTCGTCTGAACTGCGCCGCAGGATTTTGCCGCACGCCTTTCTGGCCGCCGAAGAGAAGATCGTCGCAACGGCCGATCTCGATGCAAGGCTCGCGGAATGGCGGGCCGCGCAGTTGCGCATCGGCTTCACCAATGGCTGTTTCGATATTCTGCACCCTGGCCACGTCAAGGTGCTGACGGCGGCGCGCGCCACCTGCGACCGGCTGATCGTCGGCCTCAACAGCGATGCCTCGGTGAAGCGGCTGAAGGGGGCCGAGCGACCTTTGCAGGACGAGCGCGCCCGTGCCGAAGTCCTGGCCGCGCTCGAAGCGGTCGATCTGGTGGTGATTTTCGAGCAGGATACGCCACTGGAACTGATCACGCAGATTGTGCCGGCCACTTTGGTCAAGGGCGGCGATTACACCCGCGAGCAGGTGGTCGGTCACGAGATCGTCGCGGCGCAAGGCGGCGAGGTGATCCTGGTGGATATTCTGCAGGGGTTCAGCACCACGTCGCTGGTCGAACGCGCCCGCGGGGGCGGCCAATGAACATGACCCGCATCTTTAACTTTACCTGGCGCAATTGGATCATCGCGCTGCACGACGCGGTGGTCACCGCGCTGGCGGTGATCCTGAGTTTTGTGCTGCGTTTCGACGGCGAGAACCTGTGGGATCGTCTCCCGTTGCTGCTGACGATCCTGCCATATTTCGTGATCTTCAGCTTCCTCGTTTGCTACGTCTTCAATCTGACCACCACCAAGTGGCGATTCATATCGCTGCCGGATCTGCTCAACATCATTCGCGCCGCCAGCGTGTTGTCGATCGCGTTGCTGGTGCTCGACTACATCTTCCTGGCGCCGAACGTCTATGGCACGTTCTTCCTCGGCAAGACGACCATCGTCATCTACTGGTTCATCGAGGTCTTCTTTCTCAGCGGCTCGCGGCTGGCCTATCGCTATTTTCGCTATACCCGTACCCGCAACCAGGCGCTTTCGAGCGATGCCGCGCCGACGCTGCTGATCGGCCGCGCCGCGGATGTCGAAGTGTTCTTGCGGGGCATCGAGAGCGGTGCGGTAAAGCGGCTGTGGCCGGTCGGCATCCTGTCGCCGTCGACAGCGGACCGCGGCCAGAACCTGCGGGGCGTGCCGGTGCTCGGCGGCATCGACGATCTGCCCAACGTGGTTGAAGACTTCAAGGGCCGTAGCCGGCCGATCGAACGGGTGGTGATGACGCCGTCGGCGTTCGAAACCGAAGCGCAGCCGGAATCGGTCCTGATGCGGGCGCGAAAACTCGGGCTCACCGTCAGTCGGCTGCCGTCGCTGGAAGAGAGTCGCGACACGCCGCAGCTGGCGCCGGTCGCGGTCGAAGACCTGTTGCTGCGACCCAGCGTCAAGATCGACTACGCCCGGCTGGAGAATTTCGTGCGCGGCAAGGCCATCGTGGTCACCGGTGGTGGCGGCTCGATCGGCTTTGAAATCTGCGACCGCGTTGTCACCTTTGGTGTCGCCCGCCTGTTGATCATCGAGAATTCCGAGCCGGCGCTGCACGCCGCGACCGAGCGACTGGCTGCGAAGGTGACCAGCGCGATCATCGAAGGGCGGATCGCCGACGTCCGCGACCGCGACCGCATTCATCAATTGATGATCGCCTTTAAACCTGACGCGGTGTTTCATGCGGCGGCGCTCAAACACGTGCCGATCCTGGAGCGCGACTGGGGCGAGGGCGTCAAGACCAACATTTTCGGCTCCGTCAACGTGGCCGATGCGGCTCTGGCGTCGGGGGCGGATGCCATGGTGATGATTTCCACCGACAAGGCGATCGAGCCGGTCTCGATGCTCGGCCTGACCAAGCGCTTTGCCGAAATGTACTGTCAGGCGCTCGACGGCGACGCCAGCAGCGGCAGCGCCAGCAAGTCGCCGATGCGCCTGATCTCGGTTCGCTTTGGCAATGTGCTGGCGTCGAACGGTTCGGTGGTGCCGAAGTTCAAGGCGCAGATCGAGGCCGGCGGCCCGGTCACCGTGACGCATCCGGACATGGTGCGCTACTTCATGACCATCCGCGAAGCTTGCGATTTGGTGGTCACGGCGGCGACGCATGCGATGAATGCGCAACATTCCGACGCCTCGGTCTATGTGCTGAGCATGGGCCAGCCGGTCAAGATCGTCGACCTCGCCGACCGCATGATCCGGCTGTCGGGCCTGCAGCCCGGCTATGATATCGACATCATTTTCACCGGGGTGCGGCCGGGCGAACGCATGCATGAGATCCTGTTCGCCAAAGCGGAGCCGACCAGCGAGATCGGCATCTCCGGCATCATGGCGGCGCGGCCGACCGAATTGCCGCTGGAGACGCTGAAGGCGTGGCTTGCCAATTTGCGCATCGCCATCGCGACCGATCAGCATGAAGCGGCGGGTGCGGTCCTCAAGGACGCCGTCCCGGAGTATCGCGCCGAAGCACGTTAATCGTTGCTCATCGGCGCGGCGTGGCGAAGGACCGCAGCACGATCGCCACGGCCCCGGCGCCGATGATCAGCAGGCCGGCATCGACAAAAGCCGACCGGAAATAGATCGTCAGCCCGGCGAGGGCGACCAGCCCAAAATTCAGGGCGAACACCCTCGAGACCACCTGGATTACCGTAAATCCGTTGTCCGTGGCGCGTTGATAGAAATGCGAGCGATGGGCGAGCCAGATGGCCTCGCGCCGGACCAGCCGTCGCAACAGCGTCAGCGTCGCATCCGCCAGATAATACAGCGGCAGCAGGATCGCCGCGACGAGGTGGTGGGCATAGGCCAGTTCGACGAAGCACCAGGCCAGCAGCAGCCCGATCGGGAGGCTGCCGACATCGCCGAGAAATACTTTGGCGACCGGCCGGTTGAACGGTGCGAAGCCGATCATGGCGCCTCCCAGCGCCGCGGCAATGATGGTTGTCGAGGGGGTGAGGTTGCCGAACAGGCCAATCAGTATCAATGCGGCGCTGATCGGCACCACCTCCGCCGCGGTCATCCAGTCGAGACCATCCATGAAATTGACGAGATTGACGAACCACAGCCCACCGAGCAGCAGCACGCCGCGCTCGATCCACATCGGGCTGTCGGGAACGATCCGGAA
>JACMOT010000552.1 GCA_014377915.1 Tardiphaga sp. | reverse complement strand
GCGCGGCGAGAAATGATCGACGAAGCCCGGCGAGCGTCCGGTGCCGCGGGAATCCACGCGCACGCAGACGTAACCGTGGGGAACCCACTTCTCGGGATCGACGACTTCCCAGTTCTGATATTTGTTGGTCGAGCCATAGGCGACGTCGGGATGGCCGGCGACCATGGTCTGCCAGGCGCTGGGATAGCCCTCCTGGAAAGACAGGCCTTTCGCATAGGGACCGTAGGTCAACAGCACCGGATACTGACCACCATCGATCGGGCGGAACACGTCGGCGCGCAGCACGACCCCGTCATCCATGCGGATCTCGACATCCCAGTCAATCAGCATGCCGTCTTGTTCGGTCGATTGAACCATTTGTTTCCTCGCCTGCTTTTCTTGTTGACGAGATTGTCGATGAGACGACCTTATTTATCAAGTGAAAAATACGGGACGTCGCGCTGCACCGCAGCGAAAATATGAATGGATCTGGCCGCAGCGCTCTTTAGCGTTGTGCGTCGATCGCCTCCTTGATGCGCGCGCGCGTTAGCGGCAGGTTGCGCAAGCGTTTTCCGGCTACGTGCGCGATCGGGTTGGCGATCGATGCCGCCGCCGGTCCCTGCCCGTCTCGCCGCTACCGAGAAACGGCATTCCTGGCCGATTGAGGATATGCACCTCGATCTGGTCCGGCACGGCGTTGAAGCGCAGGATCGGATAGGTCTGCCAGTCCACGCTGGTGATGCGCGTGTCGTCGAACGTAACGCTTTCGTACAGCTTCCAGCTCATCGATTGCATGATGGCGGCTTCGATCTGGTTGGTGATGCCACCCGGATTGCCCACCTGGCCGGCACCGACGGCGGCGACCGCGCGGATCAGGCGCGGGCGGCCGGTCTCGCGGTCGATTTCGACCTCGGTCGCGATGGCGCAATAAACGGCGAGGTTTTTGTAGCGCGCGAAGGCAAAGCCGTAGCCGCGGTCCTTGGACGGCTTTCGGCCGGGCTGCCAGCCGAAGGCCTCCGCCGCCTTGCTGACGACGTCGCGACCGCGCGGATCCTTGAGATGCTTGATGCGGAATTCGACCGGATCGGCGCCCGCCCGCAGCGCCAGACTGGTAGGGCCGCGTATAGCTCGCCTTCAGCGTGACCGGCGCCTCGCCGGGCGTTCCCCGGTCGAAAATCGTGCTGTCCTGCGACCCGAGTTGCGTCAGCGCCGCCGCGAGATCGTTCTGGTCCGGTAGGCTGGCGGTCTCGCGCCACGTGGTGGCAGCCGTAAGCGCCATCATCGCCTTCACGAGCTGGAATTCCTTGTTGGCCACCGCCGCCAGGAAATTGCCGTCGCGGATTACCTTGACGACGCCGGTAAGTTTTTCGATGGCCGCGACGTCGCACGTCAGTACACGCGCGCCATAGCTCGGCGGCCACACGATGCGCGCGCCACCGGCCCACGCCGGTGGCCTATTCGCGCCAGAAGCGGCCCGTCATCAGTTCGGTCAGATGGGCGCGCTGTCCTTATTAATCGCAGTTTTGCTAAGGAATGATGCGAAGGGTGGGACGGCCGGGGCTTCGCTACGTTTCGTGCCGTGCTCACGGAAGCCACCCACCTTGCACAAGCGATGCTCGGGCCCGGTATCCTGGGTGGTTATTTCTTTTTTCCTTCAACATCGAACTGCTTCAGGAAGGCGACGAGATCGTTGGTCTTCTGCTCGTCCTTAAGGCCGGCATAGATCATCTTGGTACCCGGGACCTTCGCCTTCGGGTCCTTGATGTATTCCCGGAACGTGGCTTCATCCCAGGTGATGCCGGAATCTTTGTTGGCGGCCGAGTAAGAATATCCTGCAGCGCTGCCCGCCTTTCGGCCGATGATACCGTTCAACTGCGGACCGACAGCGTTCTTCGCGGTTTCTCCGATCTGATGGCACATCTTGCAGACGCCGAACACCTTTTCGCCGGCGGCGGCATCCTGGGCCTGAACGTCACCCGAGCCGGCGATCGCCAGCATGCCAACGAGTAAGAATTTGCGCATTTTGCTCTCCTGCTATGATTCGCCCGGGCGGGTCGAACACTTCGCTTGCTGAAATAGATGGAAGCCGGCCTGTCCTGACAGCCCCAGGCTTTAGACTCCGAAGACGATCGTCGCTCCATTCGCCTCGATGAGGCGGACCTGCACGGCAGGCCGACGGATGACGGCGTCGCGGATGCGGGCCGGCGGCATGGT
>JACMOT010000551.1 GCA_014377915.1 Tardiphaga sp. | reverse complement strand
TGGTGGCGTCCCAGTCCTTGGTAGTGGCGGCGTGAAAACCTTTCTTCTGGCCATCCGACAATTTGTCGAACGCGGCCTTGTCCTTGGTCGGCGCATCGACAAAGGCCTTGGCGATCGCAGCCTTGAGGTCGGCCGGCAGGTCGGAACTGTAGGCATAGGGGCCGTTGATGATCGGCGCTGATTTATGGACGATGCGGAAGTCTTCCTTCTTCATCGGCGTACCATCGGCATTCTTCAGCATGCCCTTGTGCAACATCTGCGACAAAGTGGAGTCGTCGTCGTTGGTCCACTGGTTGGCGGCGACATCGACGGTGCCCTGCGACAACGCCAGCAGCGCGTTCTCGTGGCTGCCGGTGAACACCACCTTGCTGAAATAGGTGTCGGCGTCCGAGATGCCCATCTTGTCGAGTTCAAAGCGCGGTACGTTGTTGCCCGAGGTCGAGTTCGGATCGACCAGGCCGAGATTCTTACCCTTCAGATTATCGATGGTCTTGTAGGCGCTGTTCGCCTTGACGAAGAACACCGAGTAATAGCCGGTCGAGCCATCGGCATTGATGTCATTGGCGAAGGCATCGGTCATCACGCCGGTGAGGCGGGCGCGCGCGAACGAGGCCGAGCCATAGCTGGCGATCTGGATGTTGCCGGCGCGCTGGCCTTCGATCACCGCGGCGTAGTCATTGGCGATGCGCAGATTGATCTTCACGCCCAGCTCTTTCGAGAGGTAGGACACGAACGGCGCCCAGCGTTCGGTCACGCCCGAGGCATTTTCCGCCGGGATGATGGCGAAGGTCAGTTCGGGATATTTGGTCTTGTAATCCTGCGCCGAGGCGGCGGAAGTGGCCAGCGCCAGCGCCGCGGCGCTGAGCAGAACAAGTCGGCGAGTGATCATGGTAGTCCCCATTGTGATCGATGTTGAACGCGTTTGCGAATACAAACGGATATGTCGGCGACGTAACCTCAGGCCACGGCGGCTTCGTTGAAGGCCAGCACCGGCTCACCGGCCGGCACGTGGCCGCTTTTGGTGCCCATCACCTCGTCGGCCTCGAGATCATAAAGCTCGCGGGCGATGTGTTCGGTCAGCGCGGCTGGCGCGCCGTCAAACACGATACGGCCGGCGGACATGCCGATCAGCCGGTCGCAATAGGTCCGCGCCAGGTCCAGCGAGTGCAAATTGCACATCACGGTGATGCCGAAATGCTTGTTGATGCGCAGCAGCGCATCCATCACGATGCGGGTATTGCGCGGATCCAGCGACGCGATCGGCTCGTCGGCCAGAATGATATCGGGCTGCTGCACCAGCGCGCGGGCAATGGCGACGCGCTGCTGCTGGCCGCCGGACAGCTGATCGGCACGCTGCGCCGCCAATGATGCCATGTCGAACTGCTCCAGCGCCGACATCGCCAGCGCGCGGTCTTCTTCAGGCCACATCTGGGTCAACGAGCGCCATTGCGGCATGCCGGACAGCCGCCCCATCAGGACATTGGTGAGAACGTCGAGACGCCCGACCAGATTGAACTGTTGAAAGATCATCGCCGAACGCGCGCGCCACTGGCGCAGGTCGCGACCGCGCAGCGCGGTGACGTCGACGCCGTCATAGGAGATCCGGCCAGAGGTCGGTTCGGCCAGGCGGTTGATCATGCGCAGCATGGTCGACTTGCCGGCCCCCGAGCGCCCGATGACGCCAACGAAGGCGCCCGGCTGAACTGCGAACGACGCATTATCAACGGCTGCCTTGGCGCCGAACCGGCACGTCAGACCTTCAACCACCAGCATGGAAAACTCCAATGACCTTATGCAATGTCACCGGTAACGCCGGTGCTTGACAGTGATGTGACACGCGCCGTTTTGTACCGCCTTTCAACAATCCCGGGCAAAGTTACTTGACCGTCATGACGTCGTCATGAAACGACTCGAAGAGAAGCGCGCGTCGCATCCGACGTCGTCTTTATCTGTGAGTGCAGCATGGCCGGAAAAAACCTGTCCCTTGATCCCGCCGTCGATCCGAGCGCGAAGCTCGGCGACACCGTGCTCGGCGCCTATTGCGAAGTCGGCGCCCGCACGATTCTGCAGGAAGTGACGATGGGCGACTATTCTTACGTCGTGAATGACGCACAGATCACCTATACGACGATTGGGAAATTCTGCTCGATCGCGGCGATGACGCGAATCAATCCAGGCAACCATCCGATGCACCGCGCGACCCAGGCGCATTTCACCTATCGCGCCAGCGCCTATTTTCCGGGAGAAGCCGACGACGCCGAATTCTTCGACTGGCGCCGCGAGCATCACGTCAGCATCGGCCATGACGTCTGGATCGGCCATGGCGCCATCGTGCTGCCCGGCCGCAACATCGGCACAGGCGCGGTGATCGCCGCCGGTGCAATCGTTACCAAGGATGTGCCCGCCTACACCATTGTCGCCGGCAACCCGGCCCGTATCATCCGCCGCCGCTTCCCGGAGGATGTCGCCGCGGGACTTGCCGAGCTGGCATGGTGGGACTGGGACCACGAGACGCTGCGGCTGGCACTGCCGGATTTCCGCACGCTTGCCGTACAGGATTTTTTGAGAAAACATCAATCAGGTGGCTCGGCGGCTGCTACCCAGCGGATGGCGGCGACCTGATGGATATCTTCGTTGAAGGCGGACGCACCCTCATCGGCGGCGAGTTGATCGAGACCTCGCTGCAGGTTTGTGGCAGCGAGATCGTCAGTCTCGGGGAGAACGCCGCGCAAGGCGGGCTCGGACTGGACGCAGGCGACCTGCTGGTATTACCGGGAATCATCGACCTCCATGGCGACGCTTTTGAGCGTCAGTTGATGCCGCGGCCCGGCGTCGATTTTCCGGTCGATGTCGCGCTGATCGACAGCGACCGCCAGGCGATCGCTAATGGTATCACCACCGTGTTCCACGGCACGACCTGGTCGTGGGAGCCGGGCCTGCGCGGCGCCGACAATGCGCGAAGCCTGCTCGCCGCGATCGAGACGCAGCGGCCGCAACTCGCGGCCGATACCCGTTTCCATCTGCGGCAGGAGACTTATAATCTGGAGGCCGAGTCCGAGATCACGCAGTGGCTCGCGGACGGACGCATCGATCTTCTGGCCTTCAACGACCACATCGAGACCAGCCTGCACAATCCGAAAAAGCCTGAAAAACGCATCCGCATGGCGGAGCGCACCGGGCTGACCGGCGAAGCCTTCGACCTGCTGGTACAGCGGGTGATCTCGCGCGCCGACGAAGTCCCATCCTCGATCGCGCGGCTGGCGCTGGCCGCCCGCGCAGCTGGCGTGCCGACCTTGTCCCATGACGACGAGACGCCCGCGATGCGCGCGGATTTTCGCAAGCTCGGCGTCGCCATCGCGGAATTTCCAATCAACGAGGAAACCGCGATCGCGGCGGCCGCGGCCGGCGACTTCATCGTGTTCGGCGCCCCGAATGTGGTGCGCGGCGGCAGCCACACCGGCTGGACCCGGGCCTCCGACATGATCGCCAAGGGGCTGTGCTCGGTGCTGGCGTCCGACTATTATTACCCGGCGCAACTATTGGCTGCGTTCAGGCTGGTCGCCGATGGCGTGCTGACACTGCCCGCGGCCTGGGCGCTGATCTCGTCGGCGCCGGCGAGCGCCGCAGGCCTCACCGACCGCGGCGTGCTCGCCGCCGGTCGCCGGGCCGACATCCTGCTGATCGACGACAGCATCGCGATGCGCCCGCGCATCGTGGCGGTGATCGCCAATGGCAGGCTGGTCCATCTCACCGATGCGCGCCGGTTGCTGCATCCGGCGGTGACCTCCCGCAAGGCGGTTGCGGCGGCGTGAAGCGTCTCTATGGTTCGGGGTCATGACGCCCCTCCCCCGTTACGCCATCTATTACGCCCCGGACCTCGACAGCGACCTGCATCGCTTCGGGGCCGCACTGCTCGGCTATGACGCCGGCAGCGGCGAAGCGATGCCGTTTCCGGCTGATGTGCTCGCGCAGGCGCCTGACTGGGCGACGCTGACCGACGATCCGCGCAAATACGGTTTTCACGGTACGCTGAAGGCGCCGTTCCCGCTCGCTGCGGGCAATACCGAGGCCGATCTCGTCGCCGCGTGCGAAAATTTTGCGGCCACGCCTCGCGCCATTCCCGTGATTGCCCCGGTGGTCCGGGCGATCAGCGGCTTCGTCGCCGTCGTGCCGGCCGAGCCATCGGCCGATCTCGGCGCGCTGGCGCAACATTGTGTAGAGACATTCGATCGCTTCCGGGCGCCGATGACCCCCGAGGATCGCGCGCGCCGCCGTCCCGAAGCGCTCACCGCGCGTCAGGTCGAACAGCTCGATCGCTTCGGCTATCCCTATGTGCTGAACGATTTCCGGTTTCATATGACGCTGACCGGCCGGTTGACGTCCGAGCGCGGCGCGCCTGTGCTGGCGATGCTGCAGGAGCACTTCGCCGCGCTGGATCTGACATCACTGCGCATCGACCGCATCGCACTGTTTCGGCAGGACGACAAATCCTCACGCTTCCGTATCGTCCGGCAGTTCACACTCGTCTCAACCCAGCACCGGATTTCGCAACTGCGGTAACGCGATAGCGAGATATCTTCGCATCGCACCTGCGCCGCAAAATAAATCACCGTTTGAATGCACCGTCCTTGACGTTCCGCGCCAGCGTGCAATTATTTCTCTTAACAACTGGAGCGGATCGTCGCGCCTCTCGCGTGAACCATGGCGTACGGCCTCTCAGGAACAGCAGCGGGAGCAGCGGCGCGTCAGCGCGGTTTGAATCCCGCGCCTGATAACCGGGAGTGGAACATGAAGACCCGCGCCGCCGTCGCCTTTCAGGCCAAGCAGCTACTCGAGGTCGTGGAATTGGATCTCGACGGCCCGAAGTCGGGCGAGGTGCTGGTCGAGATCAAGGCCACCGGCATCTGCCACACCGACGCCTATACGCTCGACGGCTTCGACAGCGAGGGCATATTTCCTTCCATCCTCGGCCACGAAGGCGCCGGCATCGTCCGCGAGGTCGGTCCCGGCGTCGCCTCGGTGAAGCCCGGCGACCACGTCATCCCGCTCTACACGCCGGAATGCCGGCAGTGCAAAAGCTGCCTGAGCCAGAAGACCAATCTGTGCACCGCGATCCGCGCCACCCAGGGCAAGGGCGTGATGCCCGACGGCACCTCGCGCTTCAGCTATAAGGGCACGCCGGTGTTTCACTATATGGGCTGCTCGACCTTCTCGAATTTCACGGTGCTGCCGGAGATCGCGGTTGCCAAGATCCGTGACGACGCGCCGTTCCAGAGCAGTTGCTATATCGGCTGTGGCGTCACCACCGGCGTCGGCGCCGTGGTCAACACCGCGAAGGTCACGCCCGGCTCCAATGTCCTGGTGTTCGGATTGGGCGGCATCGGCCTCAACGTGATCCAGGGCACGCGCATGGTCGGAGCCCACAAGGTCGGCGGCGGGGATCTCAACCATGACAAGGAGGGGTGGGGGCGCGAGTTCGGCATGACGCATTTCGTCAACCCGAAGAAGATCGAGGGCGACATCGTCGCGCATCTGGTCGGCCTCACCGATGGCGGCGCCGATTATACCTTCGACTGCACCGGCAATACCATTGTGATGCGGCTGGCGCTGGAAGCCTGCCACCGCGGCTGGGGCGTCTCGGTGGTGATCGGCGTCGCGGAATCCGGCAAGGAGATCGCGACCCGTCCGTTCCAACTGGTCACCGGCCGGGTCTGGAAAGGTACCGCCTTCGGCGGCGCGCGCGGCCGCACCGACGTACCGAAGATCGTCGACTGGTACATGAACGGCAAGATCGAGATCGACCCGATGATCACCCATGTCCTCACGCTCGAGGATATCAACAAGGGCTTCGATCTGATGCACGAGGGCAAGTCGATCCGGTCGGTCGTCGTGTTCTGAACCACCCACCAAGAAACAAACAGGAGGATTGATCCCATGACCGTTCACATCCACCCCGCAGTCGATGATGGCGTCAAGCAGGGCTCCGGCCATTTCACCGGCGGCACGCTGGTCTGCAAATGCAAGGACCGGCCGGTCAAGGTCAGCGTCCGCGGCGACGTCCTGCATAATCACGCCTGCGGCTGCACCAAATGCTGGAAGCCCGATGGCGCCACCTTCTCGGTGGTCGCGGTGGTGCCGCGCGACAATGTCGCGGTGATCGAGAATGGCGACAAGCTGCATATTGTCGATACCTCCGCCACCATCCAGCGCCACGCCTGCAAGGTCTGTGGCACGCACATGTTCGGGCGTATCGAGAACAAGGACCACGCGTTCTACGGCCTCGATTTCATCCATCCGGAATTATTCCAGGAGAGCGGGTCGGCGGCACCGGGTTTTGCGGCCTTCGTATCGTCGGTGATCGAAGCCGGCGTCGACCCGTCGCAGATGGACGGCATCCGCGCCCGGCTGAAGGAACTCGGGCTGGAACCCTATGACTGCCTGTCGCCGGCGCTGATGGACGCGCTCGCCGCGCAGGTCTCGAAGTCGCGAGCCAAAGCGGCCTGAACATCGCAACTGGCTAGCTGGCGCGGCGAGCTTGATCGGGCGGGGCCGGCGGTGGCATAAGCACCGCCAGCCGGGACGCGTGTAAGACGTGTCCCGTTTGCCGCTGGAGCGAATGACACCATGACGATCGAAACTGTTTCGCTGACCCGGTCGCATGATGGCACGCAGGGCGTCTACAAGCATGCCAGCCGTGAGACTGGCACCGACATGACGTTCTCCGTGTTCCTGCCGCCGGCGGCCGGCGGCAAGCCCTGTCCGGTGGTGTGGTATCTCTCCGGCCTCACCTGCACCCATGCCAATGTCACCGAGAAGGGCGAGTATCGCCGCCTCTGCGCCGACCTCGGCCTGATCCTTGTGGCACCCGACACCAGCCCGCGTGGCCCGGACGTACCGGGCGATGCCAACAATGCCTATGATTTTGGCCTCGGCGCCGGCTTCTATGTCGATGCGACGCAGCCGAGCTTTGCCAAGAACTACCGGATGTGGAGCTACGTCACCGAGGAACTTCCCGCGCTGATCGGCAAGAATTTTTCGGCGGATATGGACCGGCAATCGATCATGGGCCATTCGATGGGCGGCCATGGCGCGCTGACGATCGCGCTGCGCCACCCGCAACGGTTTCGCGCCGCCAGCGCGTTCTCGCCGATCGCCGCGCCGTCGCAGGTGCCATGGGGCATCAAGGCACTGTCAGGCTATCTCGGCGATGACCGCAAGGCCTGGCGCCGGCACGATGCGGTGGCGCTGATCGAGGATGGCGCGCGGTTTCCGGAATTGCTGGTCGATGTCGGCGACGCCGATCCGTTCCTCACCGAGCAATTGCGACCCGGCCTGCTGGAGAACGCCTGCGCCGACGCCGGCATCCCGCTGACGCTGCGCCGGCCCAGCGGCTATGACCACAGCTATTATTTCATTTCCAGTTTCATGGAAGACCATCTGCGCTGGCACGCCGCGCGGCTGCAGCCGTAGCGAGCTCTCGTTCCCCGGACGCGGCGCACCACGCCGCGAAAGGCGGCGCGCTGCGCCGGGGGCGGGGGACGCGAACCGCGCGGCTTGCACTACTCCGGTTTGCCGTAATTCGGCGCCAGCAGACGGTTGCGCAGCAAATAGCTCACCGCGCGCGACCACGACTCATCCGTATTGCTGCGAAAATCCGCGCTCATCGACGTGACCAGCCGCCCGGTGCGGGCGTTGCGAATATAGATATTCATGTTGAGGATCAGGTTCGACACTTTCTGCACCGTGCCGGTAATCGCCAGATCGGCGCCGAGTTTCTGCGCGTATTGAACGTCGCAGCCGCCGCAGGCCTGCAGATTGCTGTTATGCGCCTCGGCGCGGACCGGCGCGATATCGATCACGGCATATCTTCCGGAGTCCGTCAGCCCCCGTCGCAGTTGATCTCCGGCACGCAGAAGGCGCGCCTGCTCATCGGCACGCTGGCCATCCTTCTCGCCCTGCAGGCTGGTGTCGATCAATTCGAAATCAAACACCGCCGTCTTCGGTAGATCCTTCGGCTGATCCTTTGACGGATCCTTGCGCTCGTCCGCGCGCGCGGTCGACAGCCATGCCAGCAACAGCACAGCCACGAACATGATTCTTCGCATGGTCGTTCCCTCGACTGGAACCGGACACACCAAAATGTTCGTTGCAACTTAGGATAGATCAGCCATGTTTCAAGCAGGAAGTCTCCGGATCGGCGGCACGTCGAAGGGGACTCGTGGTGGGAGGCCTGCTTGGCCCGGTCTTTTTGGGCGATCGCCATTTGCATATGGGGCTCGGCGGCGTTCGGTGCCGAGCCGGCCGAGATCCGGATCGGCTATCTCGGCCCGGCCGCTATCCGGCCGAGCCTGTCGCTGGCCACGCAGCCCGCCGGGAATGACGGCGTCGCCGGCGCCCGCCTGGCCATCGAGGACAACAACACCACCGGGCGATTTCTCGATCAGCATTTTACGCTCGATGACGTGCGACTGAAGGACCGCGACGACGTCGGCGCCGCGGCGACAGCGATGGCCAACCGCGATGTCGGATTCATCGTCGCCGATCTTCCCGCCGATGCCCTGCTGCAAGCTTCCGATGCGGTGCGCGGGCGAGGCACGCTGCTGCTCAACGCCGGAGCCATCGACGACCGGCTGCGCGAGCAGGACTGTCGCGATAACGTGCTTCACATCGCACCGACGCGATCGATGCTGGCCGACGCGCTGGCGCAGTATCTGGTGTGGAAACAATGGAAGCGCTGGCTGCTGGTGGCCGGCTCGCATCCCGAAGACCGACTCTATGCCGACGCGCTGCGCCGCGCCGCGACCCGCTTCGGCGCTAAGATCGTGCAGGAGCGGACCTTCGAAGACAGCGGCGGCGCGCGCCGCACCGACAGCGGCGTCACGCTGATCCAGCGGCAGATGCCGGCCTTTACGCAATCGTCGCCGGCCCATGACGTGTTGGCCGCCGCCGATGAGAGCGAGGTGTTCGCGGCCTATCTGCCCTATCGGACCTGGGACCCGCGACCGGTCGCCGGCTCGGCGGGGCTGGTGCCGACCAGCTGGGATCCCGCGCATGATCAATGGGGCGCGGTGCAGCTACAAAACCGCTTCATGAAGCTCAATGCGCGGCGGATGACCGCGCGCGACATGCAGGCATGGACGGCGGTACGCATGATCGGCGAAGCCGCCGCCTGCGTGAAGTCCGGCGATACGAGAACGGTCACCGATTTCCTGAAGAGCCCGGATTTTTCGATCGCCGCCTTCAAGGGTCAGCGGCTCAGCCTGCGCGACTGGAACTGGCAGCTGCGGCAGCCGATCCTGCTCGCCGACGGCCGCATGGTGGTGTCGGTATCGCTACAAGAAGGCTTTCTGAAGCAGGTCTCGGAACTCGACACGCTCGGCATCGGCCGGCCGGAGACGAAATGCAACTTGAAATGAGCGCGGACATGAACAACAGCAGTGGAGCGACAGCCCCACCCCGTCATTGCGAGGAGCCGTTGCGACGAAGATTCCATGGGGGTGGATAGCGGCCAAGTCTGACGCCAGACTGCGGTTTGCGACCCCACTCACTCTGGAGTCGACCGATGTTACACGATCATCCTTCCGCTGGACTGACCGCTATCCACACCCAGTTTGCCGCAATTTTTGTGTCATTGGAACTGAGCCGCTCGAGCTGGGTGGTGACGTCGCTGTCGCCCGGCAACGGGGAGAAGATGTCGCAACATAGTTTGGCGGCCGGCGATATTAGCGGATTGCTGGCGCGATTTGCGGACATCAAACGCAAGGCAAAGCAGCACACGGGATCGGATTATCCGATCATCACCATTCAGGAGGCCGGCCTTGACGGGTTCTGGGTGCACCGGGTTCTGCGGCGTGAGGGCATCGAGAGCCACGTGGTCGATGCCGCTTCGATCGCGACCTCGCGCCGTCGCCGGCGGGCCAAGACCGATAAGATCGACGGCGAGGCGCTGTTGCGCGCGCTGCTGGCCTTCAAGCGGGGCGAGCCGCGGGTCTGCGCCATGGTGGTGGCGCCGTCACCCGAGGAGGAAGACCGTCGACGGCTTTGCCGCGAGCGCCAGGCGCTGATCGCGGAGCGGATCATCCATGTCAACCGGATCAAGGGCTTGCTGTTCGCCCAAGGGGTGTCCGACTACGCCCCGCTGCGGCGTGACCGGCGCAAGCGGCTGGAGGACTTGCGCACGGGAGACGAGCGACCGCTGCCGGTGCATCTGAAGACCCAGATCGGGCGTGAGCTTGACCGGCTCGAACTGTTGCTTGGCCAGATCAACACCGTCGAGGCCGAGCAGCAGGCGTTGCTGGCCACGGAAAGCACGACGCCGCAGGGAGCGCCGCCCCACGCGGTGGCGATGTTGCTGGCCGTGAAGGGGATTGGCGAAGCTTCCGCCGCCATTCTGTGGTCGGAGGGACTGTGTCGGCCATTCGCCAATCGCCGCCAGGTCGCCGCTTATGCGGGCCTGGCCGCGACACCCTGGCGAAGCGGCGCGGTGATCCATGAACAGGGCTTGTCGAAAGCCGGCAATCCGCGGCTGCGGACCACCATGGTCCAGCTCGCCTGGCTTTGGCTGCGACATCAAAAACAATCGGCGCTGGCCAACTGGTTCCATGCGCGCGGCGAGCGCGGTCGCAAGGGCTCCATTGTCGCCCTGGCGCGCAAGCTGCTCGTCGCCTTGTGGAAGTACGTCACCCACGGCGTCATCATCGAGGGAGCCGAGATGAAACCTGCCACCTAGACGAGATGCAACTTCATAGCTTCAACCAATCTGCCGAGACCTGATCAGTCGCGGCCGATCCGGGTGGACGAACCGATGGATTGCATGGCTTCAAATGCCGCAACGAAGAGTGGTCACGTCCTCTCGAGCCTTCCCGTCGCAAGCGGAATCCTGGTGCAGTCGCCTCGAGCGACGACCGAATGTGAGTTTGATCTGGCAGGCTAACCAGATCGTTGAAACCGGCTCGAACCTTGGATCGATCAAGTAAGGAAACAGAATATTGACACACGCCACCCCCATGTGAGCAATCCAGTTCTTGCGGAGCTTGTGGCTCTGGATTGCCGCGTCGCTTCGCTCCTCGCAATGACGGGGGATGGGACACCGATTCATCTTTAGGTCATCATGCTCTAAGCGTAGCGAAGCCCGGACGGGTGGGGGGCCGCGCGACACGCGACGGCCCGAATGTGGGGCGCCCCCCACCCCGACCTCCAC
>JACMOT010000550.1 GCA_014377915.1 Tardiphaga sp. | reverse complement strand
TCGTACATGACCGAGTTCATGAACTTCGTGATGATGATATTCCCGAACTTCGGATCCGGGTTCACTTCACGCTTTTCAGCAGAATGGCGACGAGACATCTATCTGTTCCCGATTATTTCGGACGCTTCGCGCCGTACTTCGAACGACGCTGCTTACGGTTCTTGACGCCCTGGGTATCGAGGACGCCGCGGAGAATGTGGTAACGCACGCCGGGCAAATCCTTGACGCGACCGCCGCGGATCATCACCACGGAGTGCTCCTGAAGGTTATGGCCTTCGCCCGGAATATAACCGATGACTTCGAAGCCATTGGTCAGACGCACCTTTGCGACTTTACGAAGCGCCGAGTTCGGCTTCTTCGGGGTCGTGGTATAGACGCGCGTGCAAACGCCACGCTTCTGCGGCGACTGCTGCAGCGCCGGCACCTTCTTGCGCGACTTCTGCACTTCGCGCGGATTGCTGATCAACTGGTTGATCGTCGGCATCTTCGCCTTCACCCTTGTTCGCGCGAAACCGTAACGGCTTCGCAAATTGTTCGGGGTCACCTACCCCATCGTTCGGCTCACATGAAAGGATTCACGCAAAACGAAATCACGCCAACCTCTCATCACTGAGCGGAAAGCGTTTAACGCCACAGAGGACCGCGATCGTGACTATCGGGCTCTCGCCTGATAGTCTGCACCGAGGTCATGCATCCGAATAAGCCTCAGAAGCTGATGCTTCAAAAGCAAACGTCGTTTTGGCATTGCCTAGCTATAATCGACAGCGTTTGAGCTTCTTGGGTCGAGGTTGGTGCCCGATCTGGTCCCGAAAGACTGATTGGGTGGTCCGTTCCGACACTGGCGAAGCTCACCGCCTGTCGGTGAGTGCGCGGGTTTTATCCCCGGGGTCACCCCAAGTCAACACTAAAGCGCATTCACGGAAACGCTTCTGTCAGCGAGGGATTTAGCACGTCGGCGATGGCAAAAGCACGCTGGATTCAGGGTGGAACACGGACTTCTGGAGAGAATCGCACTGCAGCAATGTTGCGGTTTGATGAACGCCGCGGATACGTTGTTGGCAGGTCGCGGCGCCCGTGGTCGGCAGTTTTTGCCGAATCTGGCGAATCTGCCGCCGAATCGTGATCGGGCATGGAATCAGCCGTGGAGCCATTTCCGCGCCGGGGTCATTTGGTGAGTTCGGGTGTCGGCAATGTCGTGGCCGCCATCTTGTTCGGCCGCCGCCGCCAGCGCCACGCCCGCAGCCGGTTCCGCAGGCTGCGCAACCAATTATATCCGCGTTGCCGGGCAGCCTCGGCAATGAAGGCCAGTGCCCCCCCCGGAGCGACCTGAACCAGCAGATCGACCATCATCCGTCGGCCGGTCCAAAGCTGGGCCATGAAACTGCCTTCCACGGAACAGGAATCGATGGTCTCGATACCAGGGGTCGCGAACAGCTCTTCGGTCACCTTGTCGATCAGCAAGGCGCCGGGGGAGTATTTGGCAAAGCCGGCATCATAGGCGGTCTTCCACGTATAGGCCGTGGAGCCGCAATACATCAGCACCTGGGCGGCGATCGCCCGGCCGTCGATCCGCAGCAGCGCCACCGAGGCATTGCCCTGCTCGGACAGCTCGCCCACCAACCGGCGCACGAAGCTGGCATCGGCCTGGTCGGACAACAGCGCCGTTCCGCTTACCCCCTTCCAGCTGCCGGCTTCCAGCGCCAGAAAGGTCTCGAACGCCAGACGGACGTCGGCGGGCGCGCGGGCGTTGACGACATCGACGACTCCCGTGGCGGACAGCCGGTTCCAGTCCTGCCGCAGCTTCTTGCGGGTCGAGCCCGACTTCTTGATGCCGGCCCCGCGCGTCGCGATTGGTCGAGCACTTTCAGTGAATTGTAGCGGAACGCTGCCCCGCGACGCGAGCGCCGAACGGAGCGCATCGTAGCTCGGCGATTCGGCGTCGAAGTCGCGCAGGCTGAGCACTTTCGGCAGCGGGCTTCTGGCCAGCGCCGCGAGAAAGGCAGGAATCACCTCGGTGACAAAAACCGGGTCGACCACCGGGCTCGACAGAAAGGCGTAGTTGTAAGGCAGGGCTTCCAGCAGCGTCGGCCAGAACGGCGCGATCCGGCGCAGCTGCAACGCCCATACCCCGACCAGCCGGGCCGGCTCGGCGCCCTGCTCCCAGGCCAGCAGCATCTGCACCTTGGCGAACCGGCTGTCGCAGGCGGCCTTCACGGCCACCGGGTTCATGAACACGTTCGATGACGCGCGCTGCGCCAGGTCCTGCCACGGCGCGGCCAGGCTGCTATCTGGTGAACAAATGCTTACTGAAATCATCGAAATGTTGGTCCGGATGAGCGCTTATCATCGCCCCCCCGGATTGCTTTTCAGTTAAGTCAGATTCGCTGATCCGCGCGGTCCGTAGCATTGGATTCAGCGTTTATTCGTCTTTTGCGGCGCATAAACAGCGCGGGGCATGAAGGCAGATCAATGCGTTATACGGATATTGCCATTATCGGCGGCGGCCTGGCTGGATCGATTGCCGCGGCCACGCTCGGCCGCGCCGGCATCTCGGCCGTGCTGATCGATCCGCACACGGTCTATCCGCCCGATCTGCGTTGCGAGAAGCTGGGCAGCACCCAGATCGCTATTCTGCGCAAGACCGGCCTGGCCGAGGAGACGCTGCGCGCGACCACCCTCGACGGCGAAGTGTGGGAGGCACGGTTCGGCTATGTGGTCGACCGCAAGCCCAGCGACCAGCAAGGCGTGATGTATGACACGCTGGTCAACACGTTGCGGGCAGCAATCCCCGACTCCGTTCCCCTGATTCACGCCAAGGCGACGGCGATCCACACCAGCGCCGAGCGGCAGCAGGTTGCGCTGTCAAATGGCGAGGAGATCTCGGCACGGCTGGTGGTGCTGGCCAATGGCCTCAGCGTCGGGCTGCGCGACGCACTCGGGATCCAGCGCCGGATCATCAGCGCCTGCCATTCCATCACCATCGGCTTCGATGTCGCGCCGCGCGATCGCGAGGCGTTCGATTTCCCCGCGCTGACCTATTGGCCGAAACGCTCCAGCGAGCGCATGACCTATCTGACGCTGTTTCCGATCGGACGGACCATGCGCGCCAATCTGATGGTGTATCGGCAGATGGATGATCCGTTCCTGCGCCGCTTTCGGCGGGCGCCGAAAGACACCATGCGCGCGATGATGCCGAACCTCGATCGCATGATGGGCGATTTCGAGGTGGTGGGACCGGTCAAGGTCCGGCCGGCGGACCTCTACGTCACC
This sequence comes from Tardiphaga sp., assembly GCA_014377915.1. The sequence continues at coordinate 8,533 of JACMOT010000550.1, read as the reverse complement.
GAAGGCCATCGCCAGCCCGGCATCGTGCTGATCGGCGATGCGTTCGCAACCTCCTGTCCCGCGGCGGGTACCGGCACCGACAAGGTGTTCACCGACGTCGAGCGGCTCTGCAACGTCCACATCCCCACCTGGCTCGCCAGCGACGGCATGGCGGTCGACAAGATCGATGCATTCTACGACGACCCGGTGAAAACCGCTTGCGACGATTGGTCGGCTGCCAAAGCCTGGCACCTGAAATCGCTGACGCTGGACAACAATCCCTACTGGCGCGCACAGCGCTGGGCACGCTTCCTGGTCCGGTTGGGCCAAGGCACCCTGCGATCGTTACGCCGGCGCCTCCATGGCCGTCACACGGCTCCACGAAGCACCGTGGCGCGCGAGCAGGCGGCGCATGGCGAAGGCCGGCTGGTATAGAGCCGGGTTGGCTACTGCCGACTACGGCTTCGGCAGCAGCGAGCTCAGTGGCACATCGAGGGCGTAGACGAAGCCCGAGGGCTCGTAACTCAGCCTCACCTGCCCGCTCAATTGCTGGCCAAGCGACCCCATCATCCGCGTCCCAAAACTCCGCCGGGTCGGCGCCTGCACCTTCGGGCCGCTGCTTTCGCTCCACAGCAGCCGCAGACGCTGCGTGGCCTCATCGATCTGCCAGGTGACGGCGACGCGGCCGGTCGGGACCGACAACGCGCCGAACTTCGTGGTGTTGGTGCATAATTCGTTCAACGTCATCGCCAGCGCGATCACGGCGCCGGAAGAGATCCGGATGTCCGGTCCGTCGATGGTGAAGCGCCCCTCGCTCTGACTGTCATAGGCCTCGACGGCGCCGCGCACGATGTGCGCCAGACCGGCATTGGCCCAGCTGACCTGCATCAGAAGGTCATGGGCGCGGCCAAGCGCGACGAGACGGCCCTCGATCGCCTGCTGACCGTGCTCGAGGCTGGTCGCATTGCGCAGGCTCTGCGAGGCGATGGCACTGACCGTCGCCAGCGTGTTCTTGATGCGATGATGCAACTCGTCGAGGATCAGTTTCTGCAGCTTGTCGGCGGCCTCGCGCTCCTCGGCGCCGATGCCGGCCTGAGCCAGCAGCACGTTGGCGTCGATCACCGCCTGCTCGAGCAGCAGACGAAGGCTGTCATTCTCGGCCGTGAGGAATTCCTGCGCCGTCGGATGATGCTCTTCCTCGAGTAGAACGGCCGGCTTGAAGGAGACCGGCAATGTCGTCATTTCGGCGCTGACTGCCGGCACGATCTGCAAGACGCCAGCTCCCACCATGTCCTGAATCTCGGCGACCATTTGCGCCGCGCCCAGCGGCTTGCCAAAGAACCGGCTGTCTTCCGGCTTTTCGGCATCGGTCGGCTTGATCTGGCCGGAGACCAGAATGATCTTGATCGCTGGCCAGCGGTTATGCACCGCGTGGGCGAGCTTGAGCCCGTCCATGCTGCCCGGCATCTGGATATCGGTGAACAGCAGCGAGATGTCCGAACGCGATTCCAGGATCACCATCGCATCGTCGGCATTGACGGCTTCCACCGCGTTGAAGCCGGCGTCCTCGACGATATCGACGGCGCGCATGCGCAGCACCATTTCGTCTTCGACAATCAGGACGTTGGCGGGGGCGGCGGACGAAGTCGAATTCATGGATGGAGGCGCTTTGCTGAGGGAGCCATGGCGGTCATCGAGCCAGTTGCTCAGCGGCGTCGAACATACCGGGCCACGCTGATCGGCTATCCGCGCCGACTGAACGGTACCGGACATAATTACGCTTTATCTTACTAAATTGCGAGTAAATTCAGCCCAATATGGTCGGTGGCTGAGCAAGGTATATTGATGAAGCGGCAACATAATCGGCGGAACAAATCCGCCATTTACGCATCGCACGCCGCCTATTCATCATCATCATCGTCGTCCGCGGCGCCGCTCGGCTGATGGCCCTGATCATCCCACAACTGACGATACATGCCGTTGCGCGCCAGCAACTCGGCATGCGTGCCGCGCTCGATCATCTTGCCGCCATTGATGACGATGATTTCGTCCATATCGACCACCGAGGTCAGGCGGTGGGTCGAGGAGATCATGGTGCGGCCCTTGGCGAGCTTGAACAGCGTCTTGTTCAGCGCCGCCTCGGTGGTCTGGTCGAGCGCGGAGGTGGCTTCATCGAGCAGCAGCACCGAGGGGTTGCGCACGATAGCGCGGGCAATGGCGATGCGCTGGCGCTGGCCGCCGGACAGCGTGTCGCCACGCTCGCCGACCGGAGTGTCGTATTTCTGCGGCAGGCTCATGATGTAGCGATGGATTTCGGCCTTGCGCGCGGCCTGCTCGACTTCCTCGTCGGTGGCGCCCTCCTTGCCGAGCCGGATATTCTCGCGGATCGACATGTTGAACAGCATGTTCTCCTGAAACACCACGGCCATGCTCGAGCGCAGCGACTCGCGTGTCACCTTGCGGATATCGACGCCGTCGATGGAAACCTTGCCGTCATCGGGCACGTAGAGCCGCAGGATCAGATTGAGCAGCGTGCTCTTGCCGGAACCGCTGGGGCCGACAATAGCGACGGTCTTGCCGATCTTGATCTTGAGATTGAGATTCTGCAGCACCGGCGTCTCGCCGCCTTCATAGGTGAAGGTAACGTGGTCGAAGGTAATGTCGTTGACGATGCGCGGCAGGTCGGGCGCGCCGGCGCGGTCGGCGCCACGGGTGGGCTCGTCGAGCATTTCCTGAATGTGACGCACCGCGGCGGCCGACTGGATCGACACCGGGATGAAGTGCATGACATGGGCGATGTTGTACGACACCTCCCAGAACGCGCTTTCGAAGGTGACGAAGGTGCCGACGGTGATCTGGCCCTTGGTCGCCAGATAGGCGCCGATCGCCAGCACCACCAGATGCAGCAGCAGTACAGAGATGGTCACCGAGCGCTCGACCATGGTCGACAGGAAGGTCGCGGAGGCGATCTTGTCGCGGGCGGTATTGTTGCGCAGCCGGAACCAGCCCAGCGTGCGGCGCTGCAGGCTGAACGCCTTGATCACCGCCTGCGCCGCGACGTTCTCCTGCACCATGCCGAGCAGCGAGGCCTCGTTCAGCTTCTGGTCGTAATTGGCCTGCACCGCCTTCGGAGTCAGGATGCGCGGGCCAATCAGCGTGATCGGGAACACCAGCAGCGAAATCGCCGCCAGCTGCCAGTTCAGGAAAAACATCAAAATGAGGCCGGCGATCAGCTCCAGGAACGGCAGCACCGCGCTGTTGGAGACGCTCTTCACCGAGCCTTCATAGGCAGCCAGGTCGATCGAGAAGCGGGACAGGATTTCGCCGCGCTTGGTGCGGGCGAAATAGGCCGATGGCAGGTTCTGGATGTGCTCGAACAGTTTGACGCGAACATCGGAGATTACCGAGGCCGCCAGCTTGGCGTCCCAGCGCTCGTACCAGACCGCGACCATCGAAGTGATGATGCCGGCCACGGCCAGCACCGACAGGATCGTCACCAGTGCCTCGAAATCCTCCTCGCCGAGCGCGTCGTCGATCAGGAATTTCAGACTCAGCGGCATGATGACGTTGAAGAGGGTCTCGATCACCAGGCCGACGCCGACAAAGGCCAGCATCTTCCTGTAATTCGTCAGAAACGGACGGGTAAAGGCGTAGATCGTGCCGAGCGCGCCGGCGGCCTCACGGGCGGTGAAGACGACAAGATCTTCGTCCTCCTCGTCGTCCTCGTCGTCCGCCTCGTCATCTTCGTCTTCGTCGTCGTCATCATCAACGACCGGCTTTGCCTTGACGGGCTTTGCGGCGGCAACCGGCGGCTTGACGCCGGGCACCGAGGCCGCCCCTACGCCGACCGGCAACGCGAACTTGTCATCGAGCGGCGACGTCGGTTCGCCGGGCGCCTTGTCGTCGACCGGCGGCTTGGAAGGTGGCTTTGTGGCCATGGAACGAACCGTTGCTGCACGGCCATCAGACCGCAGGAATCAAAGCGCGGCGTCGAAGCCACGGGCCATAATCGTATGCGAACAGAATACGTTCGGCAAAGCAACGCAGGTGAGGTCGCAGCCTTTCAAGACCGGACGCAGGGTGGGCAAAGGCGATCTTGCGCCATGCCGTCGCCTCGCGACGCGGGCACGGGACACATGGGCACGCCGCGCTTTGCCGACCCTACGAGCTGCCCGTTCAATCCTCCGTCTCAACCTTGTCGAAGAACGAATAGCGCAGGCTGTCGGCGTCGGCATACCAGTGGCCGGGACCCTTGCCGGCGGCCAGCGTCGCGGCCCAGACCGCTTCGGTGCAGTCGCGGCGGTGCATCGACAGATCGAAACCGTTGGTAAAAAACAATTCCGACCATTCCCACCAGGTGCCGAGCTTCTTGACGCCACGCAGCAGGTCGTAACGATCGATCAGCGCGGGCGCCATGTCGGAAGTGACCGAGCCGAACAACACGCCGGTCTTGACCACACGGTTGAGCTCGCGCACCGCCTTGGCGACCTGCTTCTCACCGACATGGCAAAGACTGGTCTCGAATACGAAATCGAATTGCTCGTCCTTGAACGGCAGGTCGGTGACCGAACCGAGCTGGTTGAATTTTCGCAGCGCCTTCGGCGTCTTGGCGTGAATAGCCCGGTTGTTCTCGACGCCCCAGGCATCGATGCCCTTGTCGCGCAGCGCACCGACCAACTCGCCGCTCGCGGAACCCGCGACCAGCAATTTGTAGCCCTTGGCCCTGCCCCAGACGATCTTGATCAGACCCATCAGATAGGCGGGATCAGTGAACTGGCTCCACACCTCGCTGTAGGGACCGGCGCCACGATAATTCTCGAAATAGTCGCGGTCGATCTTGTCCGAAACTACCGGACCGCCCTCGCCGCGCGCCCGGCGCAGCCGCATCATCTCGGTGAGGATGATGTCGGTGGCGGCGTCGGACGAATCCAGCAGGCCGTTCAAAGTCGAATCGAACAAATAGTCGCCGACCACGACGATACCGGGATGTTCCTTCGGCTCGGGGCGATGGTTGGTCATCACGTCGCGCGCCGGCATGCCGCCGGGGATCGCATTCACCGAAGACAGCCAGCGGTGGGTCTTGCCTTCCAGGAAATGGGCGCGGGCATCGCCCAGCGACGCCGGCAACGATTTCAGCGCCGCGTCGATCAGCTGCTGGTCATTGAGATTGGCGAAGGCCAGCGCGTCGGAGCCGGCGATCAGCCAGTTCAGCACACCGTGCTTGCCGACGTCGTGGCGCGCGCCTTCATTGTACACACAGCAGCCGCCGAAGGCTTCCGACATGAACCAGGCGCCGGGGATCTGGTCGCCCCAGAACGGCGTATCGAACAGAATCGAGACCCGCAAATAATGCGCCGGCCGGTCGAAATAGGAGACATGCTTGACCATCGACTTGCGCAGCTGCTCGCCGTCCCAACGCATCGTCGCCAGCCACGAATGCGGCAGGCACATCACCACCAGGTCGAAGTCGCGGGTTTCCGCGCCCTTGCCGTTCATCATGTCGAGCTGGTAGCGGCCGGCCTCGGTCTTGCCCACCTTGAGGACGCGGTGGTTGAGCTGGATGTCGGCATCGACTTCCGACTGCAGGCACGTGATCAACTGCTCGTTGCCGTTCTGGATCGAGTACAGGCCGATATAGCCGTCGACATCCATCACGAAGTTCTTCAGCGCGTTGAGCCCATTGGTGTTGTGGCTCTCGGTCGCGATATCGGAGCGCGCCATCACCTTGAGAAATCGCTTCGCGGTGGGGTCCGAGACTTCCTTTTCGAGCAATTCCTCGCAGGTGATGTAAGCCCAGGGATGCTCGTTGTCGTGGGCCCCGACGCCTTCGTAATATTCCACCGGCGACACCATGCCGGCGCAGCGCTTGCGGAACGCCACAATGGCGTCCGCGGTCTTGTTGCCGTATTTTTTCCGCATGCCCGGAACGTCATGGAGCAGCTCGCCATCGAGCATCACCTGCTCAGCGTCCATCGGAATCGTCTGCAGACCGAAATGCTGGATCAGTTCGCGCAGCGGGTCGGGCCCGGTCATCGAGTAATCATAGATCTCGGCAACACCGGCCTCGTACATCGCCGGCGCGGAACCGAATTTCTTGGTCAGGATCTTGCCGCCGACGCGATCCGACGCCTCATAGATGGTGACCCGGCAGAGATCGCCGAGCTTCTTCTTGAGATACCAGGCGCTCATCAGGCCGCCCGGACCACCACCCACAATTGCAAGATCAAGCATCGGTCTCTTTCAGGCGCCGTGTCGGCCATGGACGGCCACATCGGGCAACAATCGATGTAGCGCGTTTGCGCGCCTAACGGAACGCGACTGGCGCGAGGCTGGCACCCCGCCTGGCAGGTTACGCTAAGCCACTCTAGATAAGATCATTTTTCATCTGAAGGGAAGATGAACAGAAAGGCGGCATGATCCCGCAGCACACGCCAGACGCGAAAAAGGCCGGCTTGCGCCGGCCTTTTCCAATCTTGTGCAACGCGGCCGCTTACTCGGCGGGCGGCAGCATCAGCGTTTCGCCTTCCGGAGCGTCCGGCACGATCGTCGCCTGCCGCTCGCGCTCGTCGAGGATCATCTTGTCGCGCTTGACCGCGACTTCGCGGATCTTCGCCATCGAGGCGCCGGTGCCTGCCGGGATCAACCGGCCGACAATGACGTTTTCCTTGAGGCCTTCGAGCGGATCCTCCTTGCCGTTGAGGGCGGCTTCGGTCAGCACTGGCGGGGTCTCCTGGAACGACCCCGCCGAGAAGAACGAACGGGTCTGCAGACTGGCCTTGGTGATGCCGAGCAGCACCGGCGTTCCGGTCGCCATCGCCTTGCCTTCTTCCTTGGCGCGGGCATTGAGCTGGTCGAATTCGATCTTGTCGATCTGTTCGCCCGAGATCATGTCGGTATCGCCCTGGTCGGTGATCTCGACCTTCTGCAGCATCTGACGAACAATCACTTCGATGTGCTTGTCGTTGATGAGCACGCCCTGCAACCGGTAAACTTCCTGGATTTCGTTGACCAGATAGGCAGCGAGTTCCTCGATGCCCTTGATCGCCAGAATGTCGTGCGGCGCGGGATTGCCTTCGACGATGTAATCGCCCTTTTCGACGATGTCGCCGTCCTGCAGATGGATCTGCTTGCCCTTCGGAATGAGGTACTCGCGAGTCTCCTCGTTCTTGTCGATCGGCTCGATCGAGATCCGGCGCTTGTTCTTGTAGTCGCGTCCGAAGCGGATGGTGCCGCCGATTTCCGCGATGATCGCCGCGTCCTTCGGCTTGCGGGCCTCGAACAGTTCGGCCACCCGCGGCAGACCGCCGGTGATGTCACGCGTCTTCGCGCTTTCCATGGAGACGCGGGCGAGAATGTCGCCGGTCTTCACCTTGGCGCCGGTGTCGACCGACAGAATGGCGTCGACCGACAGCATGTAGCGGGCTTCACCACCCCGGGCGAGCTTCAGGATCTTGCCATCCTTGCCCTTGATGACGATCGCCGGCCGCAGATCCGCGCCGCCGCGGGACGAACGCCAGTCGGTAACCACGCGCTTGGCGATACCGGTGGATTCGTCGAGCGTCTCGGCGATCGACTGGCCGTCGATCAGATCCTCGAAGCCGATCACGCCTTCAACCTCGGTCAGCAACGGACGGGAATACGGATCCCATTCCGCGATGCGCTGACCGCGCTTGATGGTGTCGCCCTCGGCCACGTGCACGCGGGCACCGTACTGAATACGATGCGTCGCACGCTCGGTGCCATCGGAGTCGCTGATGGCGATGACCATGTTGCGGACCATGGCGACCATGTGGCCTTCGCCGTTCTTGGCGATGGCTTCGTTCTTGATCGTCACCTTGCCGTCGAAGTTCGATTCGATGACCGACTGCTCGTTGATCTGCGCGGCGCCACCGATGTGGAACGTACGCATGGTCAGCTGGGTGCCGGGTTCACCGATCGACTGTGCCGCGATGACGCCGACGGCCTCACCGTGGTTGACGGGGGTGCCGCGGGCCAGATCGCGGCCGTAGCACATGCCGCAGATGCCGTTGACCAGTTCGCAGGTCAGGGCCGAGCGGATCTTCACTTCCTGAACGCCAGCCTGCTGGATGGCATCGACGTCGATTTCCTCCATCAGCGTGTTGCGCTTGATGATGACCTTGTTGGTCAAGGGATCGCGGATGTCGTCGCAGGCCGAACGGCCGAGAATGCGCGACGCCAGCGACGCAACCACCGAACCGGAGTCGATGATGGCGCGCATCTTGATGCCGAGCTTGGTGTCACAATCGCTCTGCGTGATGATGCAATCCTGCGCCACGTCGACCAGACGACGGGTGAGATAACCGGAGTTCGCGGTCTTCAACGCGGTATCGGCGAGACCCTTGCGGGCGCCGTGGGTCGAGTTGAAGTATTCGAGAACCGACAGGCCCTCCTTGAAGTTCGAGATGATCGGCGTCTCGATGATCTCACCCGACGGCTTGGCCATCAGGCCGCGCATACCGGCAAGCTGCTTGATCTGCGCCTGCGAACCGCGAGCACCCGAATGCGCCATCATGTAGATTGAGTTGATGGGAAG
>JACMOT010000549.1 GCA_014377915.1 Tardiphaga sp. | reverse complement strand
GCATCGTCATGGCTGGTGACGGACGCCCCGTGGCGCGCGTCCGCTATGCCTGGGCCGACAGTCCGGTGGTCAACGTCTTCGACCAAGCCGGCCAGCCGCTCGGGCCCTTTGTGATCGCAGTGCCTTGAGCTGACCCCAGGTCCCGCTGCGCGGTGAGCGCAGGACAATACCAAAAGGAGAACGATATGAGACTCATCCCCCCAGAAACATCCCACCGCAAAATCCGCTCGGCGCGCGCCTGCGTCGCGGCGCTCGGCCTCGCGCTCGCCCTGGCGGCCGGGGCTCACGCGCAGGACGACAAGATGGTCCCCACGCCGATCCCCGCGCACCCGACCTCGATCGAGCTTGGAACCGGCGCGTTCAGCGGCCGCGTCGTGCATCTGGAGAACATGGGCTCCGAGGCGTTCGTCCACATCGGGCTCGAAAGCATGGGCAGCCCCGTGGTCGCCAGGATCAACGACCCGCGCCGCTTGCCGTTGATCGGAAGTTCGATCTCCTGCGGCTTTGTCGCCGACGCCGTGCGCGCTTTCGACGCCGGCGGCAAACGCATCGACACCGTCGGCCAACCGCAGCTCGAACGGGCACGGGAGATCGCCCTTGTCTGACGCCGCGCTGACACTCGCCGGGAATTGCAAGGGGCGCTCGGCGGGGACGGCACCTTCGGGCAGCCGTCGGACAGGTTTGTCGCAGACCGCGCTGTTGTTGGTCGCACCCGCGGCGATGCTGATGCTGATCGTGCTGCTGGGGCCACTGGCCAGCGTGCTGGCACTGTCCTTCACCGACTATCAGCTGGGAGCCCCGTCATTCTCCTGGATCGGCCTCACCAATTACCAGGAAATGCTGGCCGACAGGGTATTCTGGCTATCGCTCCGCAATACCCTCCTTTATGTGGCGATTGTCGTGCCGTGCTCGGTGGCGCTGGGACTCGGCATCGCGCTCCTGATCCAGAGCGGCAGCAGCCTGCGCAGCTGGTACCGCACGATCTATTTTCTACCAGTGATGGCGACCTTGATCGCCATGGCCATCGTTTGGGAGTTCATGCTGCACCCGCAATTCGGCCTGGTGAACGGCGCCCTGCGCGGCATCGGCGTCCAGGGCTACAGCTGGCTGCAGGACAGCAAGACGGCGCTGTATTCGCTGTGCGCGATCGGCGTCTGGCAGGCCGTCGGCTTCAACATGGTGCTGTTTCTCTCCGGCATCGTTTCGATCCCGAAGCAACTGTATGACGCCGCCGAAATCGACGGCGCCGCCAGCGCGTGGTCGCGCTTCCAACTGGTGACCTGGCCGATGCTTGGTCCCGTGACCGCCTTTGTCGTAGTGATCAGCGCCATTCGGTCGTTCCAGGTCTTCGATACCGTGCATGTCCTGACCAAGGGCGGACCGTCGAAGTCGTCGGAGGTGCTGATTCACACGCTCTACATCGAGAGCTTCGAATTCTTCCGCTCCGGATACGGCGCCGCGCTCACCGTCGCGTTCCTGGTCTTCGTGCTGCTGCTGACGCTGATCAAATCATGCCTGGGCAACCGCGGAGTGCACTATACATGATGTCACGCAAGCGGATTTCGCCGTGGTCCATGCTCCGCCACGCGTTGCTGCTGAGCGGCGCGCTGATCATCCTGATGCCCTTCATCTGGATGATTTCGACCGCCTCCAAGCCCCAGACCGAGATCTTTTCCAGCAGCGTCCACCTGATCCCGCAAACCTTTGCCCTGTGGGACAATCTGCGCACCGCCTTCGCCAAGGCCGACCTGTGGCGCATCCTGCTCAACGGGCTGATCGTCACGGTTTCGATCTTCATCCTGCAGGTCCTGGTTGCCCTGCCGGCGGCCTACGCCCTGGCCAAGCTGCGCTTTCTCGGACGCGACACTCTGTTCGCGCTGGTCGTGTTCTGCATCCTGATCCCGCCGCAGGCCACCGCCATCCCGGTGTTCCTGCTGCTGCACCAGCTTGGCCTGCTGGACAGCTATGCCGCCCTTATTTTGCCGTTCACGATCTCGGTGTTCGGCATCTTCCTGATGCGGCAATTTTTCAAGACGGTGCCCGACGACCTGATCGACGCCGCGCGAATGGATGGCCTGTCCGAATTCGGCATCGTCTGGCGGGTGATGCTGCCGACCGCGATCCCGGCCGTGACCGCGTTCGGGATATTCTCGGTGGTGGCACACTGGAACGACTACTTCTGGCCGTTGATCGTCATCAACAGCGAGCAGTTGCGAACGCCGCCGCTCGCCGTCGCCAACTTCCGCAACAATGAGGCCGGCACGGATTTCGGACCATTGATGGCCGCCGCGCTGGTCATCATCACCCCGCTTGTCATCGCCTTCATGCTCGCCCAACGCCGCTTCATCGAAGGCATCACGATGACCGGCATCAAGTAAGTCACCATCCCCACACCCAGGAGACGACCATGCTGAGAAAATGGATTGCCGCGGCCGCCATCGCGTTCGCCGCCAGTGCCGCCGAGGCGCAAACCCAGACCGAAATTACGATTCAATATCCCTATCCGGAACTGTTCACCGAGACCCACAAGCGCATTGCCGAGGAATTCGCCAAGATCAGGCCGGACATCAAGGTCGTCAGCCGGGCGCCCTATGAATCCTACGAAGACGCCACGCAGAAGGTGTTGCGCGAGGCGGTGACCAGGCAGATGCCCGACGTTTCCTTCCAGGGCCTCAACCGGGTCCGGGTCCTGGTCGACAAGAGCATCCCGGCCGAGCTCGACGGCTACATCGCGGCGGAAAAGGACTTCGACAAGCAGGGCTTTCACCAGGCGATGTATGATATCGGCACCTCGAGCGGCAAGGTCTACGCCCTGCCCTTCGCCATCTCGCTGCCGATCGTGTACTTCAACATGGATCTGGTGAAGCAGGCCGGCGGCGATCCCGCCAATCTGCCCACGACGTGGGACGAACTGATCAAGCTCGCCGCGAAGATCAAGGCGCTCGGCCCTGACATCAACGGCGTTACCTATGCGTGGGACATCACCGGAAACTGGCTGTGGCAGGCACCGGTATTCGCGCGCGGCGGCACAATGTTGAATGCCGACGAGACCAGGGTGGCGTTCGATGGCCCCGAGGGCCAGTTCGCACTCAAGACGCTGGCGCGTCTGGTCACTGAAGCCGGCATGCCCAACCTCGACCAGCCGTCGATGCGGGCGACCTTCGCGGCCGGCAAGACCGGCATCCACATCACCTCAACCTCCGATCTCAACAAGACCACCCAGATGATCGGCGGCAAGTTCGAGTTGAAGACCCACGCCTTCCCGGACGTGGTGACACCCGCTGGCCGGCTGCCGGCCGGCGGTAACGTCGTGATGATCCTGGCCAAGGACAAGGCCAAGCGCGACGCGGCCTGGGACGTGGTGAAATTCTGGACCGGCGCGAAGGGCGCGGCGATCATGGCGGAGACGACGGGATACATGCCGCCCAACAAGATCGCCAACGACGTCTACCTGAAGGATTTCTACATCAAGAACCCGAACAACTACACCGCCGTTAGCCAGCTCGGGCTTCTCACCAAATGGTATGCGTTCCCCGGCGACAACGGTCTCAAGATCACCGATGTGATCAAGGACCATCTCAATACGATCGTGTCCGGCGCACGCGCCAGGGAACCGGAAGCCGTGCTCGCCGACATGGCCGCCGACGTTCAGAAATTGCTGCCAAGGACGTCCGCGCAAGCCCGCTGACCCGCAAGGCAGCTTGACTTTCCGAACCCGTCAAACAGCGGAGCGCCGTTGGCGCTCCGCGACACCGCATTCGAGGCGCCATGAAACTCATCCATCTCAGCGACATTCACCTGACCACCGCGGGAGCGTCGATCGGCGGTCGCGATCCGCAGGCCAACTTCCAGCGCGCCCTGCGGCATATCCTGAACGACCATGCCGACGCCGAACTGATGGTGATCACCGGCGACCTTTCCGACTGGGGCGATCGTGACGACTATTTGTGGCTGAAAGCGCGACTCGCGGAATTTCCCATCAAGACACGAATGTGCATCGGCAACCACGACCGCCGCGCCACCTTCCTCGACGTATGTCCGGAACTGGCCGCGCCCGACGGCTTCGTCCAGGGCGTATATGATAGCAGCGCAGGCCGTTGTCTGTTTCTCGACACCGCGCAGCCGGACACCCATGCCGGTCGCTATTGCGCAACGCGCCAGTCCTGGCTGGAGGCGCGGCTCACCGAACATGCCGGACCGTTCCTGCTGTTCATGCATCACAATCCGATGCCGACCCATCTCGCTCCGATGGATCAGATCCGATTACTCGACGATGCCGTGTTCCGACAAATCGTCCACCGCCATCGCGATCGCATCAGGCATATTTTCTTTGGCCATTGTCACTTGCCGCTAGCCGGTTCGGTCGCCGGCGTTGCCGCCACATCGCTGCGCGGCACCAACCACGCCAGCTATCCGCTGTTCTCGGAGACCGCGATGCTGAGCGCGTCCGACTTGCCCGAGGCCTATGGCGTGGCGTTCTTCGGCGCCGACTATGTCACCGTCCATATGGTGGAGTTCGGCTATACCGGTGCGATCCGGACCGAGGGCTCCCCCGATTACGCCGCCTGGAACCGCGAGAGCATGCTGCGATGAAATTCATTATCCTGACCGACACCCATTTCGTCGCCCGCAACCGCAAGATCTACGGGCTCGATCCGGCCGAGCGGCTCGCCGCCGCGATCAACCGCATCAACCTCGATCATCCGGATATCGCCTTCGTCATCGTGACCGGCGACCTTGCTCATTGGGGCGAGGACCCGGCCTACGAAAACCTCTCCATGGAGCTCAAGCGACTGGTGGCACCGACCATCCTGCTGATGGGCAATCACGACAAGCGCGATGCGTTCAGCCGTCACTTTCCGGACGTGCCGCGTGACGCCAACGGCTTCGTGCAATCCGTGCAGGTGTTTGACGCCGCGACAGTGGTCACGCTCGACACCCTGAACGAGGCCGCGCCGGACCATGCGGGCCTGCTGTGCGAGGCGCGGCTGGCATTTCTGGAGCATGCGCTGATGTCTGCGCCGGCGGACCGGCCGTTGCTGCTGTTCCAGCATCATCCGCCGTTCGACAGCGGCTTGCGCTACATGGACACCATCCGGCTGGCAAATCCCGAGGCGGAGTGGGACGTCATCGCGCGCACGCGGCTGCCGGATTATCTGTTCATGGGCCACCTGCACCGCCCCATCGCCGGCGTCTGGCGCGGCATCCCGTTTCACATCCAGCGCGCTTTGGCTCACCAGGTCGCGTTCGACCTGGTGACCGCCGGGCATATTCCCGGATCGCATGAGGCGCCGGAATACGCTCATGTCACGGTGAATGGCGGACACATCGTCATTCACCATTGCGCCTTCCTCTACGATGGACCGATCTTCTCGCTGCAGGATCAGGCGGCCCTGAACCAGGCTTGATGGGGAGACGTTGCGATCGAGTCGGTCGTGTAGCCGGGCATCACCACGCTAAACGGCTGCAGATGCCCGGAGCACCGCCGCTCGACCTGACCATGGGTATCGGCCGACGGACGGCGCGATGGCCTTGAGCAGATTTTGCCTAAAAATCACGACGATTGCACAATCTTGATGCGCGTTGCGGCGTGTCCACCGGCGCCTTGCGCGGGCCTATGGCGTTGGCCCGCGCAGGGTCGTGTACAATTCCAGCGTCGGCTGCTGTGGCATACCGGTTGCATTTCCATTGACCGACGGTAACTTCGCGGAGCGCCATGGCGCCCCCGATCCCGGTACGTAAAATGTGGACTGGATAAAGATGCCGGCGACAGCAGCTTTGGAACTGGTGCAGTTGTCGAAAATCTTCGGCACAACCACCGCCGTCGACGCAATCAATCTGAAGATCCCGGCCGGGTCCTATTGCTGCCTGCTCGGCCCGTCCGGCTGCGGCAAGACCTCGACGCTGCGGATGATTGCCGGCCATGAGGCGGCCAGTTCCGGCGACATCATCGTCGGGCCGAAGAACGTCACCGACCTGCCGCCGGCCGAACGCAACACCTCGATGATGTTCCAGTCCTACGCGCTGTTTCCGCATCTGTCGGTGCTCGATAACGTCGCCTTTGCGCTGAAGATGCGTGGCGTCGCCAAGGCCACGCGTCACACTGAAGCCCGGCGGCTGCTCGAACTGGTGGACATGCAGGCCTGTGCCGCCCCGCTGCCTGGGCAATTGTCGGGCGGCCAGCAGCAACGCGTGGCACTGGCACGCGCGCTGATCACCTCGCCGCAGATCCTGCTGCTGGACGAGCCGCTGTCGGCGCTGGATCCGTTCCTGCGACTGCGCATGCGCACCGAGCTGAAGAAGCTGCAGCGCGAACTCGGCATCACCTTCATCCACGTTACGCACAGCCAGGACGAGGCGATGGCGCTGGCCAATATCGTGGTGCTGATGAATGCCGGCAGAATCGAGCAGCAGGGCACGCCGCGCGACATCTTCAATCACCCGCGCACCGAATTCACGGCGAAGTTCATCGGTGGCCACAATGTCATCGTCGTCGCTGACCAGGCGTTCGCCGTTCGCAATGACCGCCTGATGCTGAAGAGGCCGCGCGACGTCGTTGACGGCCCCTCGATCGCCGGCACCGTCAGCGAAGTCGAATATCAGGGCACCTATGTTCGTGTCGCCATCGTCGCCGAAGGCCGTGGCGATATCTCGGCGCAGCTCACCGAAAGCCAGTTCGACGCCGCCAATTACAGCGTCGGCGAGGCGATCATCGCTACCTGGGATGCCGCTTCCGCCAGTCCGCTCGATTCCTAGTTCTGTAACCTTCACGTCGCCCGACCGGCGACCTGACAATTCTGGAGACGACCATGACCGATCGCCCCAAAAAGCCTGGAAGCCTCGACCGTCGCACACTGCTGAAGGGCGCCGCCAGCATCGCCGGCCTCGCGGCCGGCTCCGGCGCCATCACCGGCTTTCCGGCGGTTCACTCCGCCACGCCAAAAGTGCTGCGCTATCTCGGCACCGCCGTGAACGCCGGCGACGAAATTTCGAAGAAGTGCTTCGAGGATACCGGCATCAAGATCGAATACATCACGGTCACCACCGACGACGTGACCAAGCGCGTCATTACCCAGCCTAATTCGTTCGACGTGCTGGACACCGAATATTTCGCGCTCAAGAAACTAGTGCCGTCCGGCAATATTTTTGCGCTCGACGCCAGGAAGATCAAGGAGTTCAACAATATCACCCCGGTGTTCACCAAGGGTGAGCTGCCCAACGGCAAGAAGATCGGCTCGCAGGGCACCGCGCCCTGGAAGGTACTGTATCTGGAAGGCGCCAACTCCAAGAAGTTCTCCGCGACGCCGACCGAATTCGTGACGCTGATTCCGACCGTCTATAACGCAGATACGCTGGGCATTCGCCCCGACCTGATCAAGCGGCCAATCAATTCCTGGGCCGAACTGCTCAACCCTGAATTCAAGGGCAAGGCCGCGATCCTCAACATTCCCTCGATCGGCATCATGGATGCCGCGATGGTGGTCGAAGCCTCCGGCCAGCACAAATATGCCGACAAGGGCAACATGACCAAGGCCGAGATCGATCTCACCATGAAGGTGATGACCGAGGCCAAGAAGGCCGGTCAGTTCCGGGCGTTCTGGAAGGATTTCAACGAATCCGTCAACCTGATGGCGTCCGGCGAGACCGTGATCCAGTCGATGTGGTCTCCCGCCGTGACCAAGGTGCGCTCGATGGGCACGCCGTGCACCTTCCAGCCGCTCAAGGAAGGCTATCGCTCCTGGGCATCAGGCTTCTGCGTCTCCAAGGCGGTGTCCGGACCGAAGCTCGAATGGGCGTATGAATTCGTCAACTGGTACCTGTCGGGTTGGGCCGGCGCCTATCTCAACCGCCAGGGCTATTATTCGGCCGTGCTGTCCACCGCCAAAGCCAACATGACGGCGGACGAATGGAGCTACTGGATGGAAGGCAAGCCGGCCGTCGGCGACATCAAGGCGCCGGATGGCACCGTGCTGGAAAAAGCCGGCGCCAAGCGCGACGGCGGCTCCTATGACGACCGCATGGGCGCCGTCGCCTGCTGGAACGCGGTGATGGACGAAAACGACTACATGGTCCGCAAGTGGAATGAATTCATCGCCGCTTGATGCCCTGACGGCTTCCGCGCCAGACGCGCGGAAGCCGTTCCGCCACTCTATCCGTGACGACACCCTGCCTCCGCGCGCCCCCGAGAACGGCCATTTCATGACGCTAGATCGCCGTCCCCTCGTCGCGTGGCTGCAGGCCGCACCGATGATGCTGGTGTTCACGCTGTTCTTCATCCTGCCGCTGGTGTTCGTCACCATCGTCAGCGCCTGGGACTACAATGAATACGAAATGATCCCGGCGTTCAGCCTGCGCGGCTACTCCGACACGTTCGAGGGCTGCGTCGCCGAGTTGCCGAACCTGTGCACCATTCTCAAGACCTACGTGAAGACCCTGAAACTGTGCCTGATCACCTGGGCACTGACGTTGTTCATCGGCTTCACCGTCGCCTACTTTCTCGCCTTCCATGTGCGGTCGAAAACCTGGCAGATCGTATTGACGCTGCTATGCACGATCCCGTTCTGGACCTCGAACGTGATCCGGATGATCGCCTGGATTCCACTGCTTGGCCGCAACGGGCTGGTCAACAAGGGGCTTGAGGGCGCGGGGATCATCAAGCAGCCGATCGAGTGGCTGCTGTTTTCGGAATTCTCCGTGGTGCTGGCGCTGGTCCATCTGTTCACCTTCTTCATGGTGGTGCCGATCTTCAACTCGATGATCCGCATCGACAAAAGGCTGATCGAGGCCGCCTATGATGCCGGCGCCACCGGCTGGCAGACGCTGGTGAACATAATCATCCCGCTCGCCAAGCCCGGCATCGTGATCGGTTCGATCTTCGTCATCACCATCGTGATGGGCGATTTCGTCACCATCGGCGTGATGGGCGGCCAGCAGATCGCCTCCGCCGGCAAGATCATCGAGGCGCGGCTCAACGCGTTGCAATTCCCCGCCGCCGCGGCCAATGCAGTGATCCTGCTCGGCATCACCATCCTGATCATTTCCTCGCTGACGCGGATCGTCGATATCCGCAAAGAACTATGAGAGGAGCTGTGAGATGAGCGAGAACCGGTCGCTCTCCTTTTATGTGCTCGGGGCGTTCTTCAGCGCCTATGTACTGTTTCTCTACGGGCCGATGATCGCGATCTATATCCTGTCGTTCCAGGGACCGGATGGCGGGCTGACCTTCCCGATGAACGGCGTGTCGCTGACCTGGTTCGCCAAAGTGTTTTCCGGCGGCGGCATCGTGGACATTGGCGCGGCCTTCAAGCGCTCGCTGCAGCTCGGCCTCGTGGTGATGGTGATCACGGTGGTGCTCTCGGTATCGGCCGGCATGGCGTTCCGAAAATCGTTTCGTGGTGCGACGGTGTTGTTTTACACCGCGATCGCCAGCCTGATCATGCCCTCGATCATCACCTCGCTCGGCATCGCGCTGGAATTCCGGCTGCTCGACGACTTCATGAATGCGCTGGGCATCGAAGGCTGGACCACCGCGATGGGGCTGTTCACGTCCGGCCTCGGCGCGCATCTGACCTGGACGCTGCCGTTCGGACTGCTGATCATGTTCGCGATCTTCAACCGCTTCGATTCCCGGCTCGAGGAAGCGGCGCGCGATCTCGGCGCCACGCCGTGGCAGACCTTCCGCCATGTGGTGCTGCCGATCATCCTGCCGTCGGTGGTCGGCATCGGCCTGTTCGGATTCACGCTGTCATGGGACGAACTGGCGCGGTCGAGCCAGGCGATCGGCTCGGTGAATACGCTGCCGCTGGAATTGCAGGGCCTGACCACGACGGTGACCAAACCCGACATTTACGCGCTGGGCACCTTGACCAGCGCGGTGTCCTTCCTGGTGATCTTCGCGGCGCTAGCCACCATCCTGGTGCTTCAGGCCCGGCAACGCCGCCATGGCTCCGATGCCGGCAAGGGCATGCTGTAAAACTAACGCTTCCAGTTGCAGATGCCGCCGGAACGGCACGGCCAGACCTGGGGGCGCGTATCGGTGGCGTTGGCGTCCAGTGGGTTGCCGCGGGCTCGTGCCACCTTCCGGACAGCCGCCGTGCGCGGCTTGACACTGGCGGCCTTCGCCGACTTGGCGGGCGCCAGTTGTGTCGCCTCGACCTTTGCCTCGGTGTCAGCCTTGGCTTCGATCTTCACCGCCTCGAATTGCGCCGGCGGCCCGAGCGGCTTCGGCGACAGCGCTGCCTGAGTGATATTCAAGGTGAGGAACTGTCCCGGCCGATAGCTGTCATCCTGTGCCACCGCACTGCCGATCAGCAGCATGGATGCGAGCATCGCCGCGAAAAGATATTTGATGGTCATGATAGCCTCCCTGAGGCCGGACGAGCCGGCGTCTGGACTGACAGCTTTGAATTATGCGCGATTGCCGGCATTTCCAGCCCCACAGGACAAGCCGCCGCGGCGCCGCCGGTTCCATGGTTGTTTCGCCGCGCGCGACCCGGCATTGATCCAGAACAATGCAGCGGCGGGTCGTGAAGCCGATCCTGTGGCCGAGCCTCAGCCCATAGCGGAGACCGCGCCATGACCCACCCAGCCCAGCCCTATCCCGCCGTCACAGTCCTGATCGATCAACTCGCCGGCCTGGTGCAGCGCTGGCGGGCGCGCAGCGAGATCAGCGAACTGGATTACGGTGAATTCCACCGTATCGCCCGGGAAATGGGGCTTTCCTCCGCCGGGCTTGAGGAGTTGGTGAGCCGGGGCACCCACGCCGCCGACGAGTTGCCGCGGTTGCTGAAAGCACTGGGATTCGACGATGCCGCCATCGCGCGGATCGAGCAGCCGGTGTTCAACGACATGCGGCGGGTCTGCGCCAATTGCGAGCACAAGCCGGAATGCCGGCACGATCTCGCAGCCGGCGCCCTGGCTGACCACTATCCGGCCTATTGCGCCAATGCCGTCACCATCGGCGGACTGGCCGTCGCCGCGAAGTAAGAATCTTGCCCGCCTTCGCCGGCATTTGCCGGAAAGCGGCGCGGGTAAGGTTGATTGGTTAGGTTAAAAAACGCTTTAGATTGCGGGATTGCGCAACTCCGCTACCGTAAGCCTCGTCGCGCAGGGGGACGCGGAAGTCGCTTTCCAGCCCCGATTTTAATAGCACGACAAGGGACCGTCGTTATTTCCCGCGTCGACGGTCCCACTTTTTCAGCCCAACCGGCTACCAGGTCGCCAGTACCGCGCCCTTGAACTTGGTGGCAATGAATTCCTTGATTTCAGGCGACTGATAGCTTTCCACCAGGGTCTTTACCCAGGGCTTGTCCTTGTCGACGCTGCGCACCGCGATGACATTGGCATAGGGGCCCTTGGGCTCCTCGCGCAGCAGCGCGACCTTCACCGGGTCGAGGCCGGACTGGGTGGCGTAGTTGGTGTTGACGCCGGCGGCGTCGACGTCATCGAGGGTACGCGGAGTCTGCGCCGCGTCGATCTCGATCACCTTCAACTTCTTCGGGTTGTCGGTGATGTCGAGCATGGTCGGCTTGAAGCCGACGCCTTCCTTGAGCTTGATGACGCCCTTGTCGCGCAGCAGCAGCAGCACGCGGCCGCCATTGGTCGGGTCATTGGGGATCGCCAGCGTGGCGCCGGTCTTGACCTCGTCCCAGCTCTTCACCTTCTTCGAATAGATGCCCATCGGGAAGTTGACCGTGGTGCCCACGGATTCGATCTTGTATTTGCGGTCGGTGATCTGGTTGTCCAGATAGGGCTGGTGCTGGAACGAATTAGCCTGCAGGTCGCCGGCTTCCAGCGCGGCGTTCGGCACCACGTAGTCGGAGAATTCGACGATCTGAATATCGAGACCCTTCTTGGCGGCAAGCGCCTTGACCGCCTCCATCACCTGGGCGTGCGGCCCGGCGGTGACGCCAACCTTGATGGTCTCGGCATGGGCCAGGCCCGTCAGCGCGAGCGCGGCGACGGCGGAGAGTACGAGATGGCGGAGCGACATGATTTGATCCTGCGGTGAGTAGATATTGATTTGAAGCGAGCAGCGCCCACTCACGAATTGCGGTTGCGCTTGTCGAGCCGGCGCGAGAGGCGGTCGCCGATGGTCTGTACGCCCTGTACCAGCACGATCAGCACGATGACAACGGTGGCCATCACCTCCGGCATGAAGCGCTGGTAGCCATAGCGGATGCCGAGATCGCCGAGCCCGCCGCCGCCGACCGCGCCGACCATGGCCGAATAGCCGATCAGGCTGACAATGGCGAGAGTCAGCGCCAGCGTCACCGCCGGCAGCGCTTCCGGCAGCAGTACTTTTTGCACGATCTGCAACGGGCTGGCGCCAAAGGCGCGCGCGGCCTCGACCAGCCCCTGGTCGACTTCGCGGATCGCGCCTTCTATGACGCGGGCGATGAACGGAATCGCGGCGATGGTCAGCGGCACCACCGCGGCGCGGGTGCCGATCGAAGTGCCGGCGATCAGCCGCGTCAGCGGCACGATGGCCACCACGAGGATGATGAACGGCGTCGAACGCGTGGCGTTGACGACGAGGCCAACGATGCGATTCACATTGGGCGCCGGAAACAATTCATTGGCGCGGCTGGTGGCGAGAAACACGCCGAGCGGCAGGCCGATCAGCGTGCCGAAGCTGCCGGCCAGTGCCACCATGGTGAGGGTATCCAGCGTCGACCAGGCGATCAGCTGCAACAGTTCAGGCGACATAGCCAAGATGCTCCACTTTGTTGCGGCTGGCGGTGATTTCGCTGACCAGCGTCGCCAGCAATTCCGGTGACGCCGGCACCGAGGCGATCAGCGTGCCGAACGGCTGGCCGGCGACGGTCTCGACCTGGCCGTGCAGGATGTTGAAATCGACGTCATAGGCACGGGTCAGGCGCGACAGCACCGGCTGGTCGGCATCGGCGCCGGTGAAGACGATGCGGATCACGGCGCCGCGGCCGGGCTGGAAGTCGGGCCGCAGTTTCTCGCGCAGCCAGTCCGGCAAATTGCCGCCGGTGACGGAGCCGACGAAGCGCTTCGTCGTCTCGTGATGCGGATTGGAAAAGATCTCGTAGGTCGAGCCCTGCTCGACGATGCGGCCGCCTTCCATCACGGCGACATGATCGGCCAGTTTCTTCACCACCGACATTTCGTGGGTGATGAACAGGATGGTGAGGTTGAGCTCGGCGTTGATCTGCTTCAGCAGCGTCAGGATCTGGCTGGTGGTCTCCGGATCGAGCGCCGAGGTGGCTTCATCTGACAACAGCACTTTGGGCTTGGTTGCGAGGGCGCGGGCAATGCCGACGCGCTGCTTCTGGCCACCGGACAGTTCGGCCGGATACCGGTCGCGCTTGTCGGCGAGGCCGACCATGTCGAGCAGCGGACCGACGATGCCGGGAATATCGCGGCGCGGCGTGCCGGCGATCTCCAGCGGCAACGCGATGTTGTCGAACGCGGTACGCGACGACAGAAGATTGAAATGCTGGAAGATCATGCCGATCGAACGCCGCGCCTGGCGCAGGCCGCGCTCGTCGAGGGCGCCGATGTCGAGGCCGTCGACATGGACATGGCCTTCGCTCGGCAGTTCGAGGCCGTTGATCAGCCGGATCAGCGTCGACTTGCCGGCGCCGCTCTTGCCGATCACGCCGACGATGGCGCCTTCGGGCACCTTGAGGTCAATGGCATCGACCGCTCTCACCTCGGCGGAATCGTTGCGCGCCGGAAAGATCTTGCTGACGGCATCGAAGGAAATGATGGCACGCCCCTGCGGATCAATCGATGGCACGGGCGCTCCGGTCGGTTGCGGGATAAGAGCATTCATAGAAGGACATTTCTGCTTCGATGGAAATGGGCGGCTCGCCAATCATGGCCGGCCGCGACCGGCAACCTACTGATTTTGCCGCCCATTTCAACCGCACCGCACAAAAGAGCAGATTTCTGCCACCGGTTCGCCATCAGTGGCACAAAGACGCCGCAAGACTTGGTTTTTGCAGCGGGAATCGGCTTTTGTATCGTCAGGACCCGGGGGTCCATTTCCAGACGATTTCCTTCACCTCGACCGCCTTGGGGATCAGGCCGAGCTTGAAGAAGCGGTCTGCGGTCTCCTGCTGGGTGGCAATGATCCTGTCGGTGACCGGTGTCACGGCATATTGCGACCGGTTCACGGCGCGGATGGTCGCTTCCTTGTCGACGCCGGTGGCCTCGCGCAGGCTTGTTGCGACTTCTGCGCGGTGATCGACCGCCCACTTCCCCTCTTCCGCAAAAGTCTGGTTCAGCAGAGCCACAATGTCGGCATGTTTGGTGGTGAAATCCCTGTTGGCGAGGAAGAAGGAATTCGACTCTTGCACGTCCTTGGAGAACGCGATGACGCGCACCTGGCCGTTCTCGGCCAGCGCGAGATAGGGATCCCAGAT
Organism: Tardiphaga sp.; assembly: GCA_014377915.1. The sequence goes on along the minus strand of JACMOT010000549.1, from coordinate 2,032 downwards.
CGCCCAGGCATCGATATTGCCACCGGCGAACGCCGCCACCGCATCGGCCGGCCCCAACGTCACCGGGATGATGTCTGTATAGGCCAGCCCGGCCTTCTCCAGCGCGGCGACGGTGGTGTTGTGCGCGCTCGAGCCCTTGGCGAAACCGACCTTCTTGCCCTTGAGATCGGCGAGCGTTCTGATCGGTGAATTGTCGGGAACGACGATGCCCTGATTGTAGCCGGCGGACGGCACGGCGGCGACATAGAGCAGGTTGGCGCGCGCGGCCTGCGCGAAGATCGGCGGCGCGTCGCCGGCATAGCCGAAATCGACATTGCCGGTGTTGATGGCTTCCAGGATCGGCGGCCCGAACTGGAATTCGACCCACTTGACCTGGATGCCGCGCGACTTCAGCGCCTTCTCCAGCGTGCCGCGCTGCTTCACCGCGGGAAAGATACCGGCCTTCTGGAAGCCGATGCGGACTTCCTTCAATTCTTGCGCCTGGACCGGCGAGGCGACGATGCCGGCCGACAGCAGCAGGGCTGCCGATAGGCCTGCGACAATGGCGCGTCGGGATTGAGACATGGGTTCTGCTCCGAAAAAAGGGCCAGCGCGGCGCGATGGCTGCGACCGCGAACGCTACGCTGAAGCACCGAGATTGTGCTTTCAAAGGTAGCGGCTGCCCCGCAACGTTTCTGAACCGCGGACGCCTCGCGCGAGCAACTTCATCTCTTTGGATCGGATGACTCACGGCCTGTCATTCCGGGCAGGAAATTTGCCGGAGAATTTTTCATCTGCAAAACAGCGCTCGCACAGCAGGCTCGTATCGCCATCACCACAACAACGGATAGCCGTTCCATTGACTGCGAGACCCCGGCGGATAGCTTGCAGCCTGGCTGGGACATGCGTTGTCCGCCCGCCATCGATCGGCGCCACGCTATCTTTCCCCTGACGGAAGTGCCCCATGTTCAAGCGCCTCGCCGCCCTTCAAGTCGCCGCCATGGCCTCGATCCTGTCGGTGTCTTTCGCCTGCGCGCAGACGCCGGCGGCGAGCAGCCTTGTCCGGATCGGTTACCAGAAATCCTCGACCCTCACCGCCATCCTGAAGACCAATGGCGAGTTGGAGAAGGCGCTGACGCCGCTCGGCGTCAAGATCAGCTGGCATGAATTCGCCAGCGGCCTGCCGCTGCTCGAAGCCATCAACACCGGCAATGTCGATTTCGGCGCGGATGTCGCGGACACCGTGCCGCTGTTCGCGCAGGCCGCCGGCGCCAGGCTGGCCTATATCGCCGAAGAAGCGCCCTCGCCGTCGGCGCAGGCGATTCTGGTCGCGGCGGAATCGCCGATCAGGACGCTGGCCGATCTCAAGGGCAAGAAGATCGCGGTGACCAAGGGCGCCGGCAGTCACTTTCTGCTGCTCGCGGCGCTCGGCAAGGCCGGCCTCAGCTTCAAGGATATCTCGCCGGCCTATCTGCCGCCCGCCGATGGTCGCATCGCCTTTGTCGGCGGCAATGTCGACGCCTGGGTGGCGTGGGATCCGTTCCTGACCAGCGCGCAGAAGCAGTCCAATGCGCGGGTGTTGACCGACGGCAGCAACGGGCTGGCCAGCTACAAGCGCTATTATCTGTCCTCCGCGGCTTTCGCCGACAAGCGCGGCGACGTCCTGAACGTGATCTACGGTAAGCTCGACGAGACCGGCAAATGGGTCAAAGCCCAGCCGAAGGACGCAGCCTCCCTGCTCGCCAACCTGTGGGGCATCGATGCCGCGACCGTCGAGGAAGCCAACAGCCACCGCTCCTACCAGATCGGCGCGGTCACCCTGCCCGGCCTCGCCGAGCAGCAGAAAATTGCGGACGCATTTTTCGCCGAGGGCCTGATCCCGGTGAAGGTCGACGCTGCCGCAGCCAAGATATGGGCACCGAAGTAGTTCAACGAACTTCCCTGAAAGACACATCATGAAGATCGCCTCCGTCCTCGCCGCGGCGCTGCTCGCTGTGTTCTCGCCGGTCCATGCCGAAGCGCAGACCGCGCCCAAGACCGAAATCAAGATCGG
>JACMOT010000548.1 GCA_014377915.1 Tardiphaga sp. | reverse complement strand
CCCGGGGCAGGCCCGGCGAAAACCAGCCGCCACCCGGGGGCCAACCCCCCCGCCGATCGCCGCGCCCTGCACCGCCGCGACGATCGGCTTTTTAGCGCGAAAGATGCGTACCGCCTCCATATAGAGATGGCCGATCGAGCCGAGATTGTCGGCGGGGTCGCCGCTCTTGGCCGCGGCTTCGGTCTCCTTGCGGTTCGGATCGCTGAAATCGGCGCCGGCGCAGAATGCCTTGCCCTGGGCGCACAGCACCGTCGCGCGGATTTCCGGATTGGCGTCGATCCCGTCAAGCGCATCGGCTATCTGCTGGATCAGCAGGATGTCGAAGAAGTTGAATGGCGGCTTGCGGATCTCGATGATCGCAATATGGCCGCGGGTCTCAACGGCGATGTCTTTGTAGGTGGTCATGGTGTTCCTCATTCTGATGGTCGTCATTCCGGGGCGCGCACGGCGCGGCCGAGTGCGCATCCGGAATCTGGATGTGTTCAATTATGTCGAGGTTCCGGGTTCGCTCGGGCCGCGCCCTCGCGCCCCGGAATGACAGATCACCGCAGCCCCAAACCGCGCGCGATAATGCCGCGCAGCACTTCGGTGGTACCGCCCTGAATCGTCAGTTTCGGCGCCACCTTGATGGCGAAGGACAGCATTTCGTCCAGCGTGGCGTGATTGGTCGCGTCGGCGTCGACGAAGGCGGCGAGTTCACGGACGCGGTGCGGCAGCTGCTGCTCCCAGATGGTGCCGATGTCCTTGACGATGGAGGCTTCCACCACCGGCTCCTTGCCGGCCTGCAGCATCCCGGCCACCGACACCGACATTCGCCGCATCGTGTGCAGCTGCGCCACGAGGCGGCCAATGCCTTCCGCGCTCCTTGTATCGGGGTTCTTGCCGACTGCGCGCACCAGCTCAGTGAGCACGTAATAGGTTTCGAGAAAGCGTTCCGGGCCGGAGCGCTCATAGGCCAGTTCGGAGGTCGCCTGCTTCCAGGCGCTGTCGAGCTCGCCGAGCATGTGGTCGTCGGGCACGAAATGATTGGTGAATACCACCTCGTTGAATTCATACTGCCCGGTAATCTGCGCGATCGGGTTCACCGCGATGCCTGGCTTTTTCATATTGACCAGGAACTGGGTCAGGCCGTGGCGGCGGTTTTCCTTGGTGGAAGGCGAGGTGCGGAAGATCGCGATCATGTAGTCGGCGATATGCGCCGAGGTCGTCCAGATCTTGCTGCCGTTAATCAGCCAGCCGCCGTCGGTCTTGGTGGCCTTGGTGTTGGCGGCGAACAGGTCGGAACCGGAATTCGGCTCGCTCATGCCGATCGAGAAGCAGACCTCGCCGCGGCAGATGCGCGGCAGGATATCCATCTTGATGTGCTCGGGGGCGTATTTGAGCAGCACCGGGCCGCTCTGCCGGTCGGCAACGAAGAAGCGCCGCGTCGGCGCATTCGCCACGCGCATTTCCTCGGTGATGACGTAGCGCTCCAGAAAGCTGCGCTCATGGCCGCCATATTGCTTCGGCCAGGTCATGCCGAGCCAGCCGCGCTCGCCGACGCGACGGGAGAATTCCGGTGCGTCGGAATCCTCGCGCTGCGGCTTGTGCGGGTCGAAGGTGCCGGCGGCGATTTCCTCGGCGAGGAAGGCACGCACTTCCTGGCGAAGCACCTCGCATTCCGGAGGCAGGCGGATGGGATCGAAATGCAGGGCTGCGGTCATGAAAATCTCGCTTCTTCAAGAAATCTATATGTCGGGATCAGCGCGAAGCGACCAGCGGCCACAGCTCGTCAGCGCCGCGGGCAGCTATCAGCTTGCCGAGTTCGACGGCCCAGTAGCTCTCGCTGCCGAAATCATCGCGCCATGCCAGCGCACGCAGCGTGAAGCGATGCAGGATGTGCTCCTGGGTGAAGCCGATCGCGCCATGCACCTGGTGCGCGATGGCGGCACCTTTTTCGGCGGCCTCCGAGCAGCGGATCTTGGCGGAAGCCACTTCGAGAAAGATCGCGTCATCGAACGTCGTGCTGTTTGACAGCGCATCGGCGGCGGAGCCGGCGGCAGCCAGCGCGGCGGAGGTCTCCCCTGCCAGTCTCGCGAGGTTGTGCTGCACGGCCTGGAATTTCGAGATCTTCTTCTCGAAGGCGACGCGGTCGCCTGAATAGCGCACGCTGATATCGAGCATGGATTCCAGCGTCCCGGCGATCTGCAGGCTGCGCGCCAGCGCGCCCATTAGCATCAAGGCGTTTTGGTCGCAGCCGGCTGGCGCCGGCTGGATAGCGACCGGCCGTACATTGCCGAAGCTGACGGTGTCCGACGCATCATTCGCCAGATTAAGTCCAGCTTCGATCCGGCAGTCGCCGCAAGCGACCAGCGCGATCGAGGCGCCGCCGATGCCGGTGGCGATCACCGCGATATGCGCGGCGTCGCCGGCAAATGGCACGCCGCGGGCGCGACCGCTGAGGGTGCCGTCGGCATTGAGGGTGATGCGGTCCTTCGGGCTGGGCGGGGCCACCGTCATCTTGCCTTCCGGCGAGGCGATCCCGGCCCGCGCCAGCAACCAGCCCGCCAGCATGGTCTCGGCTAGCGGCACGGCGAGGCCGAAACGGCCGGCGGCGCTAAGCACGGCAAATCCCTCGGCCATGCTGATGCCGGAGCCGTCGCACTCTTCCGGCACCCATGACAAAGGCAGGCCGGCCTCGGTCAGCGCATGCCACAGCGGCGCTTTCCAGGCGCCATCCTTGCTGTGGTTGATGGTCTGCGCGTCGGCAAAATCGGCGAAGATGCGCTGCGCGGTCTCGGCCACAATGTTGTCGGTATCGGTCACTGCGTTTCCTTGTGGGCGCTCGTCTCATTCGGCTGGATGCCGGGCATGGGGCGCTGATGTTGTTGCGATCGATGATGCGGAAAAGCCGGAGCGAAGACAAGCCGGATCGCCGCAGGGCGTCCTGCGGTGACGGCATGAGGTCGCCGGCCAACCGGCCTTATTCCGCGGAGCGGAGTTGCGCCGCTTGTATACCGGCCGACCGTCGCCATGGTACATCGCAACGACGATCAACAAATGGACAGAGGAAATGCAGATGTCGAAGGATGGTTTGTGCGTCGTGATTACGGGATCTGCGTCCGGACTTGGCGCGGCCACCGCGGCTATTCTTGCCCGGGACGGTGCCCGCATCGTGATCAATTACTCCTCAAGCCAGAACGAAGCCGAAGCGACCGCCGAACTGTGTCGCAAGGCGGGCGCCGCGGAGGTCGTCGTGGTGCAGGGCGATGTCTCGAAGGACGAGGATTGCCGCAAGATCATTGCCGCCGCCGCGCCATGGGGCCGCATCGACGCGCTGATCAACAATGCCGGAACCACCAAGCACGTGCCGCATGATGATCTCGACGGTTTGTCGGCCGAAGACTTCCAGCGCATCTATGCCGTCAACACCATCGGGCCATACCAGATGGTGCGCGCGGCGCGGTCGTTGCTGGAAGCCGGTGCCAAGGCTTCCACCCGCGCCGCGGCCGTCGTCAATGTATCGTCGATCGCGGGCCTGACCGGGGCGGGATCGTCGGTCGCTTACGCCGCCAGCAAGGGCGCGTTGAATTCGGTCACGCTGTCGCTGGCCCGGGCGCTGGCGCCGCTGATCCGCGTCAATACGGTATGTCCCGGCTATATCGATACGCCATGGTTCACCAAGGGCCGTGGTGCCGAAGCCGCTGCGAAAGTGCGCGCATCCGTGATCGCGCGGGTGCCGCTGAAGATGGCATCGACGGCCGAGGACATCGCCAATCTGATCTGCTTCCTTGCTACCGCGCCGTCGGGTCACATGACCGGCGAAATCGTCCGCATGGATGCGGGGATGCACCTCAGCTGACGCGCCGCGACAGTAAGAAGCCCCAGTTCGCGACCCGGGGCTTCTTTCGTGAACAATTGAAGTCTGGCTATGCGCCCGGGTCGGAAATCACCCGGCGCGCCACCAGCCTGTTCCAGATGAACAGTACCACCAGAGCGCCGAGCGTGGCGGTGATGAAGCCGGCGCCCTGATTGGGGCCGTAATGGCCGATCTGCTGGCCGATGAAGGTTGCCAGAAACGCGCCGGCAATGCCCAGCACGGTGGTCAGGATGAATCCGCTGGGATTGTTGGGGCCGGGCGATAGCATCCGGGCGATGATGCCCGCGACGAAGCCGATGAAGAGAATCCAGAGCATGGTGCTCTCCCTGTAAATAATGGTTGGCTACGGGTTAAAGTCTTGTGGCTTCGTCGTCGGTCGGCAGGCGGCCGTGCGGCGTGAAGTGATTGATCGCATCGGGCAGCTCATTGCTTAATTCGGACAGCAGTTGGTCCCGCGACATACCGGTTCGCGCCGTCAGCTGATCGATCTGTTCGGCTCCAAGCGCCGCGCCCAGATCATTTGGCGCGATCGGCTTGTTGGGGCCATTGGCGACCCAGGAATTCGCCGTTTCTCCCTGGCCATTCTGCTGGAATTGCTTGAGCAGGTCACCGAGCCCGCCATTGATCAGTCCGCCGGCAGCGCCGCCCGCGAGCAGGCCGCCAAGCCCGCCCTTCAACAGATCACCGAGGCCGCCGCTCTGGGGCTGGCCGGGATGTCCGCCGAACAGGCCACCGAGAATCTCGCCCAGGCCACCCGACGCACCATGTTCAGGCAGGCTGGCTTGTGTAGCATTCGAGGATGATGGAATATTGACCGGCGCATTCTGATTACCGGTGAAGTGCTTGTAGCCCTTGTAGGCGAGCATCGCCAGGATCGCCATGGTGATCGGCGACATTCCGCCGCTCGTATCATTGGGATCGCTGGGGCCGCGCGGGCCATTCTGCATGCCGTTGAGGATATCGAGCAAACCCATGGTGATCTCCTGTGGTGATAGCCCAAGACGGAACATAGCGATGCGGTATGACGCTTACAAGGCGCCCCGGTTCCGCACGATAGTCATCGTAGCGGCATTTTGTTACTACCGATTGCGCCATGAACGGGTGATGAAGTGATCGCAACAAAGTCCATTTGTATCGCGGGCGCGGGTAGCATCGGCTGCTTTGCGGGCGGGGTACTGGCCGCGGCGGGCAGGGACGTCCGTTTGCTGGCCCGGCCGCGCATCATCGAACAGATCCTGAGCCACGGACTGCGGGTCACCGATATCGACGGGCTTGATTGTCGCGTCGCCGCGCGTCAGTTGCGGTTGTCGGACACGGCTGAACTGATGCAGGGGGTCGGTGCGGTCCTGGTCACGGTCAAGAGTGCCGATACGGCGGAGATCGCCGGGCTGATAGCGCGCCACGCGCCGGACGACGCCGTGATTGTCAGCCTGCAGAATGGTGTCGGCAATGTCGCAGTGCTCAGCGAGCGGTTGCCCGGCCGGGTCGTGCTCGGCGGCATGGTGCCGTTCAACGTCATGTCCCTGAGCGATGCGCACTTCCATCGCGCGACATCCGGCGCCGTCATTGTTGAGCACGACGCCGCCGGCACCGCCGCGGCTCTGTCGGTCCCGAATTTTGCGGTGCGGCCGACCGATGACATCATTGGAGTGCAATGGGGCAAGTTGCTCATCAATTTGAACAACGCCCTGAATGCCCTGTCCGGTCTGCCGTTGCGTGAACAACTGGCGCAGCGCGCCTGGCGTGTCCTGATCGCCGATCAGATGATGGAGGCGCTCGCGGTGCTGAAGGCGGCGGGCATCCGGCCGGTTTCGCCAACCCCTGTACCTGCGAAAATGACTCCGGCCTTGCTGCGGCTGCCGGATGCTCTGTTCGCCCTGGTACTCGGGCGAACCATGAAGATCGACGCCAGCGCGCGTTCATCGATGTGGGAGGATTTGCAGGACGGACGTCGCACCGAGATCGACTATCTGCAGGGTGTAGTCGTCGAACTGGCCGGCCGGACCGGTCTGCGGATCCCGCTGACGCGACATGTTGTCAATCTGATCAGGCGCGCGGAGCAGGCCGGCAAGGGCTCCCCCGGACTCACAGCGGCGGATATTCGTGAGTCGTAACGCTGGATTACTCCAGCTATAGATTCGGCAAAGGTAGTCTGATGCCCCTGTCGGAGATCAGCGAATGTTTGCTATCGAACCATCGGCCCCGGAGGCGTGCATTAGTTCGCTGATAACCATCAATTAGTAGCAATCATGGCGATTTTCGCGCGCGAATCGTTTTTCGACCACCTGGAGAACAAAACATGTGCGATGAAGAACATCCATCTGTGACGTCAAGGGCTATGTCATTCCGCATATCTTTAGTATAGATAGCGATGTGATTTGACGGTGGTGAACGCAATTGCGCGTCAAACCGGACGTTTGATCCTTCCTATCATCGGTGCCATGTGTGCCGATCGACCACTTCAACGTAAGAATCGGAGCTACAATGGCCAAGGCAGTAAAGAAGAAACTCGTTCGTCGTGAATACACCAAGGAAGACGTCAAGACGCTGAAGGAGCATTCCAAGGCCCAGACGCCGCTGGAGAAGATTTCCAAGGCCATGAAGCGTACCGGCGGTTCGCTGCGTCAGAAGGCCATCAAGCTCGGCATCCCGCTGGGTCATCGCCGTCGCAAGGCGAAGAAGGTAGTCAAGGCCGTGTCCAAGGCCGCCTCCAAGGCAGCGCCGAAGGTCGCCAAGGCCAAGGTGAGCAAGGCCAAGAAGGCCAAGAAATAAGCTCAACTAGTTCACCCTGTCCGCCTGGGCGCGCGCGCTTTCAGGCGGACATGGTCATCACCCGAGGTGCGCGCCGGTGCGAATCATTCCGGGCATTTTCAATATTCTATTTCGCGATATTTCTGCAGCGGCGACTTCCTGGAAGTCGCTTGTCGTCATGGCGGCCCTGGCATGTGGGGTCAGCCCTTGCATCGCAGCCGACTACGCCAGCCAGATCAGCATGTTCCGCAGGGCCCATGGCTTGTCGAGCGTTGCGCTGGACGGCCGTCTCAACGCGGTCGCCCTGCAGCAGGCCATGGCCATGTCGGTCAGCGGCAAGGTCAGCCATGAAATTGGCGGATTGTTTTCGGTTCGGGTGGCAAAACTGCGCATGTCGAAAGCGGCGGAGAATATCGCGGCGGGCTTCCTGACTTTTCCGGAAACGCTGCGCGAATGGGAAAACAGCGCCGGGCACCGTGAGAATCTGCTGATGCCGGGCGCTCGCAAAGTTGGCGTCGCTTCGGTCGCCAACTCCAAATCGCCCTATCGGATGTTCTGGGCGATGGTCATTACAGACTAGGCAGAGTCAGATCCGTTTTTGTTTTTCGGAAGAGGGGGTCCCGAACAACGAACCCGTAATGTTTTTTAACCCCGAGGAAAGCTTGGACCAGCCGCAGGCCAGCGGCTCCACCGTGCAGTCGGGTCCCTTGGGGCGCGGCTTGGCCCGGGGCACACTAGCCACCTTGGCTTCTTTGGGCGGAACGAGCGCCGGCGCGACGACCGGTTCGGTTTGGAGCGAGGCCTGCTGCTGCTCTCTTTGCTTCTCGGCGGCGGCATCGGCCATGAAGCTGCGGCGATGGGTGTCGAGATAACTGGTGTATTGCTCGTCGATCGCTCGCTGCTCGGTGGTGGTCGGATTCGGACCGGCAATATCAAAGCTACGGTTGTGCATGAAATCGAAATATGTGTACCCGCCGCCGGGCTTTCGCCGTCCGGCAAACTTGCTGTCACAATCCGACAAAAGCGTCGTCCTGTCGGGGCGCGACGCCGAAGAACTTTCCACGCGCTCGGCGCATTCTTCATAATCGGCAGGGGCGGCCGTCCACCACTGCGCCTGCGCCTGCGTCGACAACAGCGCCAGGCTGCATAGCCAGCCGCCAACCAGCAGCGTCTTTTTTTTCGCTATCGCCAAAATCAGTTAATCCAAACAAAGATCGGGAGAAAGATACCACACATTTCTTGTCGCTATTATCACGGCCGTTTTCAACTGGCCGACAACAATTTATCGACGATTTTAGCGATGTGGCGCGATGCGGTGTCCGGGTGTGGCCATTGGGAAACGGATAAGCGGGCGGCTGGCCGCTTATCCGCAACTAATCTGCAATCCTGACGGGCAGATGAGTCGATTACCACGCTCGCAGCGGAGCCACCTGCCGGGCTGACACAGCAAATCATTACTACGCGCGTAGGAGTCTCGAGTTTAGACCGGCCGATCATGGGAATTCCTGGAAAGCCGCGGCGGCGATGGCGCCGGCAGTGCCAACAATTCCCGCCGCGACATCTGCATTCCAGAAGCCGCAATCGCGATAGCCATAGTCACCAGGACCATAAGCGTAGGACTGGCTCACCGCGGCATGCCGGTGCACGGGGTCCTGCGCGAGAACGTGAGCTACGCCAGTCCGGCCGCCACGGCGGCGGTGGCAGGAAGTATGATCCTGTTCATCGAGCCTCTTCTTTTCGACGGGGTTCTCAAATGATGATGGGCGAACTCGCGCCGCGCCCCATGTTCCGAGCATGGACGGCAGGGGTCTTCAAACCGGTATGAGGTCGCTGGGCGCGGCGCTTGCCGATGGCAGAAACGTGGCGACATCGCTGTCGTGGGCTGGCGATATCGCCAGAGCTCTGGTATGCAATTTCCGATGTGCCCGCTCATCGCGCGGGTTCGCGGTCCCGTAGCTCAGCCGGATAGAGCGACGGTTTCCTAAACCGTAGGTCGCATGTTCGAGTCATGCCGGGATCGCCATCTTTCCAGCCTTAGCGGCATAGCCAGTTTCGAAGTGCGTTTGTGCGCGCCTGGCGAAGCCGAATTCAGCCGCGAGGCTCCGGATGGCGGGCCGGGCCAGCAACTCGGGTTTATAGACCGTATTGCTATTCGGTCGCCGCGGGCACCGGGCGATTGACCCGGTTTGTGCTGGCATCATGCCCGGTAAGCGACCTCACCAGCGACGCCTTCACGCCGGAGACGTGCTCGCGCATCAGCATTTCCGCGCGGTGCGGCTCTTGCGCCAGAATGGCCTCGAAAATGCGATGGTGGTCGTCATGGCGGCGGCGGACGTCGCGATATTCGAACACGACAATGTTGCGGCTCGACGACACCGGGACATGGTGGCAGATCCGGATCATCTCCGCGAGCATGCGGTTGCGGGCGGCGAGCAGCAGTGCGTCGTGGAAGTCGCCGTTGATGTCGCGATAGATCGTGATGTCGCCGGATTCCAGCGTGCCTCGCGCCAGCAGTCTGTCGCCGGCGGCGAGGCTTTGTTCGATGACGGCGCGTTCCTCGGTGCTCAGCCCGCGCTCGGCCGCGAAGCGGGCGGCCACGCCTTCCAGCGAAGCACGGATTTCATAGGCGTCGACGATCGCATCCAGCGGAAACTCGCGCACCGTGAAGCCCCGGTTCGGCGCATAGTCCAGCAAGCCTTCGCCTGCCAGCGCCTGTAGCGCGGCGCGGACTGGCGTCCGGGAAACCGCCAGTGTTTTGCTGACCCGGACCTCGTTGATGCGTTCTCCGGCGCTGACCGAGCCGTTCAGGATCGCCTCGCGGATATGATCCATGACGGATAGCGAGCGATTGCCAGCGCGGATCAGCGCGGAAGCTTCGGGCGGGACGGACGGATCAAGCATCAGATAGTCCTCCCGGACCGGACGAGTGAATACAGTTTCGATTTACTTCAGTCTGGACATTTTTCCCACAACAAGAAAGCGCTATTTATCTGGCAAAAAATGCCGCCTAAAAATAGAGCGTGACGCTTAAATGGTGTGCTGCGGATAAAGTGTATGTAATTGTCGTTGACTCCCGGCCTTGTATCGCAAAGATGCACGCACCCTAACGAAGCTAGAGGTGTGTACGTCCATGGCAGCCGTGAAGCCCATCAACGAAAACGCGATCGAGGAGATCACCGCCGATCGCGGCCCGCATTACGAGCCATTCGGATGGCATCACTGGCCGGAGCACCCCTGGCTGGCCTACCAGTTTCGCCGCGGCCTCGGCGAAAGCCAGGAAGGTGGCGGCAGCGTCAGCGAGATCATGCTGGCGGGATCCCGAATGATCCCCGGCGATTTCGAGAGCTGGCACAAGGAATGGATGGTGATTGCCGATAACAATTGGCAGCGCGGCCTGGCCGAGGAAAAGCTCGGTCACATCCGCACCGCGATGAACTGCTTCCTCCGTGCCGCCGACTACTACCGCCAGGCCGAATTCCACCTCGAGCCGATCGACCCGCGCCGGCTGCCGACCTTCGAGAAGATGGAGGCCTGCTCGCACAAATTCATTTCCTATCTCAATCCGCCCGGCGAAGTGGTCGACATCCCGTACGAGGACGGCAAGCCGATGTGCGGCTATTTCATCCGCGCCCCGTTTTCCGGCAAGAAATTGCCAGTGCTGATCTGCATGGGTGGCCTCGATTCCATCAAGGATGAGATGTGGTTCATGCAGGCCCATGGCTGTCTGCAACGCGGCATCTCGGTGCTGATGGTCGATCTGCCCGGTCAGGGCGGTACGCTGCGACGTCATGGTCTTACCACCCGCGCCGATTCCGAAGTGCCGGTCGGCAAATGCATCGACTGGCTGGCGCGGCGCGCCGATGTCGACGCCTCCAAGATCGCGGTGTGTGGCTCCAGCATGGGCGGCTACTATGCCGCGCGCGCCGGCTGCTACGAGCCGCGGTTGGCGGCGACGATCTCGCATGGCGCGGTATGGTCGGTTCACGACATGTGGGGCCAGAAGGGCGACGATTTCGGGCTGGCGATGCACATCCGCTGGGTGTTTGGCGTCAAGACCATGAAGGATGCGCATGAATTAATGAAGCCGTTCACCCTGAAGGGCCATCTCGAGCATATGAAGTGTCCCTATCTGGTGCTGCATGGCGGCCACGACGTGCTGACGGTGACCGCGGCGCGCTCTACCTATGATCATGCCATTGCCAACGGCGTCGATGCCACGATGCGCGTGCTCGAACCGGATGAGACCGGTGCCGAGCATTGCCAGCATGACAACCCGACCATCGGGCAGGAGGTGCTGGCCGACTGGCTTGCCGACAAGTTCGGGATCGATCAGCGTGCGCTGCTCAAGACTTCGTTCAACCCGCTGGTATGATGATCATGAATCTCGGCGTTGAACACATCAAGGCTGCCGTCGTCGCGATCGACCTGCATCGCGGTCATCTCGACATGTCGGTCGCAACGATGCCGACCACGCCGGATGTGGCGACAAGGATCATCGCGGCCAACAAGCGATTGTTTGACTGGTGTCGCTCAGTCGACATTCCGGTGATCCATCAGGTCACGTCCTATCGCGACGCAAAGGAAATTCGCGCCAACCCGTTCTGGCGGACCCGCGCGGAAGATCCGCGGGCGACGCGCAAAAACGTGATGCGCCACAACATCGCCGGCGGCCCAGGCTGCACGGTGATGCCGGATCTGCTCGATCCCCGCGATTTCATCGTCGATACCAAGAAGCGCTACGACTGCTTTCTCGGCACCGATCTCGATTTCCTGCTGCGCTCGCACCGCATCAACACGCTCCTGATCACCGGCGTGAACACCAATTCCTGCGTGCTGGCAACCACCACGGCGGCCAACGTACGGGATTACGCGGTGATCGTGGTCGAGGACTGCGTCGACAGCATGGATGGGCCGGCGCTGCATGAAGCGGGTCTGGCCTGCATCCGCACCGCCTTTGGCCTGGTGATGGACACCGACGCGGTGATGAAACTGGACGGTTTGGCTGCGAACAAGGCTGCTGCCCATGGTTGAAGCCTCTCGCCGCGAACTGTCCGCGGCATCGGCACTCGCGCGTTCCGCGGATCGTCACCGCCAAGGCGGCGTGATCCATCCAAACAATATCACCCCAAAGGGAACCAACCCATGACCGGCCCCATGCTTCCGCGCGAACGCTGCGACTATTCCGCGATTGTCGACCGCCCCAGGATGAAGCTGCCCGGCGGCGCCAAGATCATCATCTGGACCATCGTCAATCTGGAAGTCTGGGACATTGCCAAGCCGATGGCACGGCAGGTGATCCCGGCGCCGACCGGCGTGGCGCTGCTGCCCGACGTGCCGAACTGGAGCTGGCACGAATACGGCATGCGCGTCGGTGTCTGGCGCTTCTTCGACCTCTACAAGAAGCATGGCATCGCGCCGACGCTGTCGATCAACGCCCGGGTCTGCGAGGATTATCCGCGCGTGGCCCAGGCCGCCAAGGATGCCGGCTGGGAATTCATGGGCCACGCCTATGAGCAGGGCCCCATTCACAAGGAGCCGGACCAGCGGGCGATGATCGACCGCGCCATGAACGTGATCGAGAATTTCACCGGCAAGCGCCCGGTGGGCTGGCTCGGACCCGGCCTGACGCAGACGCTGGACACGCCGGAATATCTTGCCGAGGCTGGCGTCAAATATATCGGCGACTGGGTCTATGACGATGAGCCGACCACCATCAACACCGCCAAGGGCCCGCTGGTGACGCTGCCCTATACGGTGGAGTTGAACGACATCCCGATGATGATGGTGCAGCACCACGAGAGCGACCATTTCAAGAAGCGGGCGATCGACACCTTCGACCGGCTGTACCTGGAGAGCGCCGAGCGTCCGAAGATCGTGTCGCTGGCGATCCACCCCTACATCTCCGGCCAGCCATTCCGTATCAAATATCTCGAAGAGCTCTACGACTATTTCAACCAGCACGAAGGCGTCGTGCATTGGAACGGCGAGCAGATCCTCGACTGGTACCAGGGCCAGAAGGCCGAGATGGAATCCGGGGCGTGAACGTGACCTCGCAGCAGATGCTCCGCGCCATTCCCGTCACCGGCGTGCCGGTGGTGGGTGGCGGCTTTTTTCCGGTGCGCCGCGTCTACTGCGTCGGCCGCAACTATCTCGACCATATTCGTGAGATGGGCGAGGCAGACGAGCGCGATCCGCCGTTCTTTTTCCAGGAGCCACGTGATTCCGTGGTGCCGGATGGTTCGCGCGTGCCGTATCCTCCCTTTACCGACGATTTCCAGTTCGAGGTCGAGCTGGTGATCGCGATCGGCCGTGCCGGGCGCAACATCGATGCCGAGGAAGCGCTGGAATATATCTGGGGCTATGCGGTTGGCATCGATCTGACCCGCCGCGACCGTCAGCGCGAGGCGCGTGACCTCAAGCTGCCGTGGGAAGCCGGCAAGAGTTTTGATGCGTCCGCGCCGTGTGGCGCGATCGCGCCGGCGCGCGACGCCCGGCACTTCAGTGGCTGCGCCATCACGCTGTCGGTCAATGGCATCGAAAAGCAGCGCGGCGACATCGGCCAGATGATCTGGACCGTGCCGGAAATCGTGGCGCAGCTGTCGCAGCAGATGAAGCTCGAGCCGGGCGATCTGATTTATACCGGCACCCCCGCCGGCGTCGGTCCGATCGTGCCCGGCGACGTGATCGACGCCCGCATCGAGGGGCTGCCGTCACTCGGTATCACCATCACCTCGCCGGAGCCCTATTGATGCTGCCGACCGAACGTATTGCCTATTCGCCGATCGCGACG
This sequence comes from Tardiphaga sp., assembly GCA_014377915.1. The sequence goes on along the minus strand of JACMOT010000548.1, from coordinate 36,858 downwards.
CGCGCGCCGCTCAAGCTGCCGAATGGCAACCGCATGGCGGTGTGGGTAATCGTCAATGTCGAGGAATGGGATGCGACGCAGACCATGCCGCGTACCGTGCTGACGCCGCCGGCGGGCGGCTCGCCGACGCCGGACATTCCGAACTGGGCCTGGCACGAATACGGCAATCGCGTCGGGTTCTGGCGCCTGCTGAAAGTGTTCGACGACTACAAAATTCCGGCGGCGCTGGCGATCAACGGCGCGGCGATCGCCGCCTATCCGCCGATCGTGGACGCGGCGAAGGCGCGCAACTGGGAATTCATGGGGCACGGCTTCACCCAGCGCAACATGCAGAAGGTCGAGAACGAGCGCGACGACATCCGCAAGACCGCCGATGTGATCGAGGCCGCTACCGGCAAGCGGCCGCGCGGCTGGCTCGGTCCTGGCCTGACCGAGACCTGGGAAACCCCGGATCTGTTGAAGCTCGAAGGCTACGACTATGTCGCCGACTGGGTGCTCGACGACCAGCCGGTATGGCTGAAGACCACCACGACGCCGATCGTCAACGTCCCCTATACGCAGGAATGCAACGACGTCGCGATGATGCTGATCCAGCACCACAAGGCATCCGAATATTACGACCGGGCCATCGACCAGTTCGAGCAGATTTATGAAGACTCAGTCGATTCAGCCCGGATCATGGCACTGGTTGTGCATCCCTACATCATGGGCGCACCGCATCGCCTGAAGCATTTCCGCCGCATCTTCGAAACCATCCAGCAGAAATCGGATGTGGTCTTCATGACCGGCGAGCAGATTCTGGACTGGTACCTCACGGTCGGTCCAGCGGCACCATAGGCAAGATCAGGAATGAGCTTCTTTCAAATCCTCAACGGCCTGACCTTCGCGGCGCTGCTGTTCGTGGTGGCCAGCGGCTTCACGTTGATCTTCGGCCTGTTGCGGATCGTCAACCTGGCCCATGGTGCGCTCTATCTGTTCGGTGGCTATGTTGGCTATACGGTCGCGACCTATACCGGCAGCTTCGTGCTCGGCGGCATCGGCGCGATGCTGGCGATCGCCGCGATCGGCTTTGTGCTCGACCAGGGCCTGCTGCGATTCGTCCGCGGCAACGAGCTGCGCCAGGTACTGCTGACGCTGGGCGTCGCCTTCTTCCTGAATGATCTGTCGCTGGTGATCTTTGGCGGCGACAGTTTCACGGTGCCGATCCCGCAATTGCTGCGGGGCGGCATGAAGGTGTTCGGCACGTTCTATCCGACCTATCGGTTGTTCGTGCTGGTGACCGGGATCGTGGTGTTCGTCGGACTCTGGCTGCTGCTCAATCGCACCCGGCTGGGCGCCCTGATCCGCGCCGGCGTTGACGACGCCGAAATGGTCGAGGCCTCCGGCGTCAACATCCAGCGCGTCTTCCTCTTCACCTTCCTGTTCGGATCGGCGCTGGCCGGGCTCGGCGGCCTGATGGGCGGCGCCTTCCTGTCGCTTTATCCCTCCGCCGACGCCGAAATCCTGACCTTCAGCCTCGCGGTGGTGATCATCGGCGGTCGCGGCAGCCTGGTCGGTGTCGCGGTCGGCAGCCTGCTGGTCGGCCTGCTCAATACGCTGGGGCAGGTGATGTTTCCGGAGCTGGCCTACTTTGTCATTTTCGGCCCGATGGCGGTGCTGCTGGCATTCCGTCCGCTCGGCCTGTTCGGACGTGCCACATGACGTCGCCCACGCCAAAATCCTCTCGTCTCGCCGGCATGAGCGGCCGCGCCGCTTTAATCGCGGGCCTTGTCGTCGCCATGGCGGCCGCTTTGCCGCTGGTGCTGTCGAACTACCAGGTCGGTCTCGTCACCGAGATGCTGATCTTCGGAATCCTGGCGATGTCGATCGATATCCTGGCCGGCTTCGCCGGGCGTACCTCGCTCGGCCACGGCGCCATCTTCGGGGTCTCCACCTATGTCGTCGTCTATTGCACGGCACAGATGGGAATGTCGCCGGTCGCGGCCTTCGCGCTCGGCGTTGTCGCTGCCACCATCGTCGCCTCGATCTTCGCGCTGCTCGCGGTGCGCACCTCCGGCGTCTATTTCCTGCTGCTGACGCTGGCGCTTGGCATGATCGTGTGGGGCGTCTGCCTGCGCTGGACACAAGTGACCGGCGGCGAGAACGGCATGCGCGCCGATGTGCGGCCGGTGATACTGATGGCGCACAGCGCGTTCTACTGGGCGGTGCTGGCCGGCGCGACGGTGGTGTCGTTTGCGATGTGGCGTTTCGTGCGCTCGCCATTCGGTCTGACGCTGCGCGGCATCCGCGACAGCGAAAGCCGGATGCGCAGCCTCGGCTACAATGTGCCGCTGCATCTGTTCATCGGCTTCACGGTGTCCGGCTTTTTTGCCGGCGTCGCCGGTGCGCTTTATGCCATGTTCAACAACTTCGTTTCGCCCTCCACGGTGGCGCTGGCGCAATCGGTCGAAGGCGTGCTGATGGCCATTGTCGGCGGCGTCGGCACCCTGTTCGGTGCCTTCGTCGGCGCCGCGGCCATCATCGCTCTGGAGAACACGGTCAGCGCCTATACCGAGCGCTGGCAGATGGTACTCGGCCTCACCTTCGTTCTGATCATGATTTTTGCCCCCGAGGGCATCATAGGCAAGCTGCGCGGCATGTTGTCACGCAAGGTGCGTTAATCGAATGCTTCCCCGAAAGGATATCGAGATGGACCGCAGGCAATTTCTGAAGAATTCCACGGCAGCCTTCGCGGCGGCCGGCATCGGCACCGCGCCCTGGCATCACGCGTCGGCGCAGGCCGGCCCGATCAAGATCGGCCTGCTGGCGCCGCTGACCGGCGTGGTCGCCTCCGGCGGCAAGGAAATGGTCGAGGGCGTGCAATTCTATCTGGATTCCGTCAAGAACGAGATGGGCGGACGCAAGGTCGAGCTGGTGATCGAGGACGACGCCTCGAACCCCGACACCGCGCTGCAGAAGGCCCGCCGCCTGGTCGAGCAGGGCAATTGCCACATGCTGATCGGCAATCTGCTGGCCAATACCGGCCTCGCCGTCGCCAATTACGTCAAGGGCACCGGCACCCCGTATTTCATTCCGATCATCGCGGCGGATGACCTGACCCAGCGGGCGCGCATCAAGAACGTGATCCGCGTCGCCGGCTACACCGCCAGTGCCTTCACCCATCCGCTCGGCGACTGGTGCCTGAAGCAGGGCTACAAGCGCATCGCCACGATCAGCCAGGACTATACGTTCGGCCATGAGCAGTGCGGCGGCCTCGCCCAGGTGTTCACCGAGGGCGGCGGCACGATCGTGCAGCAGTTCTGGCATCCGTTGAACACCGCGGACTTCAGCCCCTATCTCGGCCAGATCGCCGAGATGAAGCTCGATGCCGTCTTCGCGATGGAAACCGGCGCCGACGCCACACGCTTCTTCCAGCAATATGCCGCGTTCGGCCTGAAGGCGAAGACGCCGCTGATCGCCGCGATGAACGCCACCGACCAGTCGGTGATCCGTACCCTCGGCGAGGATTGCGAGGGCATTATCGCGCCGGCGCATTTCGCCGAAGGTTCGGACAACGCGGTCACCGCGAAGTTCGTCAAGGACTATGAAACCAAGTACAGCAAGATCCCGTCGCTGTACGGCTTCTCGATGTTCTCGGGCATGATGTGGATCGATGCGGCGCTGAAGAAGGTGGGCGGCAAGGTCGAGGACCGCGAGGCCTTCATCGAGACCGTGCTGAAGACCGAACTCGACGGTTCGCCGCTCGGCAAGACCGTGAAGTTCGATGCCTATGGCAACCCGGTCTATGACGTCTACATCCGCAAGGTGGTGAAGCGTGCCGACGGAAAGTTCTGGAACGTGCCGATCCAGACCTATCCGGAAGTGTCGCAGTTCTGGAAGTACGATCCGGAAACCTACATGAAGCAGCCGCCTTATTCGCGCACCTTCCAGGGCATCAAGAAGGCCTGATTAATCGTCGCTTGCTTGTCCCGGACGCAGTGAACTGCGCCTCCGCAGGGGGCGTAGTGCACTGCAGAGCCGGGACCTTCACAAACTCCGGCGCCTGTTACGGTCCCGGCTCTGCGGAGCGGCATTGCGGCGATGCAAGTGCATCGCCTGAAATGCCGCAACGCGTCCGGGACAAGACTGAAAATGCTCCGATCCTGATGGATCGATTTCTAGGAATTATCTGTGTCCGAACCGATCCTGACTCTGACCGATGTGGTGGTGGCCTTCGACGCCTTGCGGGCGGTCGATGGCGTCAGCCTGACCGTGCCGCGCGGGCAGCGTCGCGCCATCATCGGCCCCAACGGGGCCGGCAAGACCACGCTGTTCAATGCCATCGCTGGCGCGGTGCCGCCGACCTCCGGCAAGATCCTGTTCGACGGGCATGATGTGACACGACTGCCGCCGCACCGCCGCGCGCAGCTCGGCATCTCGCGGACTTTTCAGATCACCAACCTGTTTCCGACGTTGACCGTGCAGGACAACATGATCCTGGCGCTGCGCGGCCTCAGCCCGCGGAAATTCTCGCTGTTCGGCTCGTCCGATACCGATGCCACCGAGGCGCCGCGCATTGCCGCCGCGCTGACCGCCGCCCGTATCGGCGAGCGTGCGAATGTCATCGTCAAGGAAATGTCCTATGGCGAGCAGCGCCAGCTCGAGATCGCGATTTCGCTGGTCACCACGCCAACCATGCTGCTGCTGGACGAGCCCGCCGCCGGGCTGTCGCCATCGGAGCGCTCGATGATCGCGGAGGTGATCCGCTCGCTCAGCCGCGACATCACCGTGGTGCTGATCGAGCACGACATGGACCTGGCGCTCGGCCTGGTCGATTACGTCACCTGCATGTTCGAGGGCCGGGTGCTGGTCGAGCAGCCGCCGGAAGGTATCCGTCGTAACAGCCAGGTCCAGGAAGTCTATCTCGGGAAGCCGCGTCATGCTTGAGGTCAGGGATCTGCACAGCGGCTATGGCGAGGCGATCGTGGTGCGCGGCGTCTCGCTTGAGGTTGCCCCCGGTGAGATCGTGGCGTTGCTCGGCCGCAACGGCATGGGCAAGACCACCTTCATCCGTTCGATCATGGGGCTGGTGCCGCCGCAGATCCGCTCCGGCACCATTACGTGGCGCGGCGAGAATCTGGTCGGGATGAAGCCGCACGACATCGCCGCGCGAAAGATCGCCATCGTGCCGCAGGGCCGCCGGCTGTTTCCGTCGCTGACCGTGACCGAGCATCTGACGATGCTGAAGAGCCCGCGGGCCAAGGATGGCTGGACCATCGATCGCGTGTTCGGAATCTTTCCACGGCTCAAGGAGCGCCGCCATCACCGCGGCGGGCAATTGTCCGGGGGCGAACGCGGCATGCTGGCCGTGGGGCGCGCGCTGATGATCGATCCGCAGCTGATCCTGATGGATGAGCCCTCCGAAGGCCTGGCGCCGGTGATGGTGCAGCATCTTGAGGAGATCATCCTCGATCTCAAGCGCGAGGGACTGTCGATCCTGCTGGTCGAACAGAACCTGTACAGCGCGCTGGCTGTCGCCGATCGGGTCTACATCCTGGAGACCGGGCAGATCGTGCATCAGGGTGACGCGAAAGAATTGAGCCAGCAGACCGACCTGTTGTTCCAGCGCCTTGGCGTGCAGTGAGAAATATGATGGATGAAGCTCTGTTGCGCGGCATTGCCGCCGAACTGAATGGCGCGCCGCGGGCCGCCGGGCGCGTCGGACGCCTGAAGACGCTGGTCGAAGAGAACAACAACCGCATCGCGGCGGAGTCGGTTCAAAGCCTGCCGTTCGATTCCTCGCCCTACGGCTTTCAGAGCTGGCTCGCCGCCGCGGACCGCACCTGATGGAAAATTCCATAGCGGCTCTTGACCTCTGCGCGCTTGCCGATGCCATTGCCACCGGCGAGGTCACGTCGGTCGCTGCGACCACCGTGGCGCTGCGGCGGCTCGAAACCGTCGGCCGCAAGCTGAATGCCGTGGTGCGGCTCGACGGCGCCCGTGCGCTGGAAGCGGCGGAGGACGCCGACAAGCTGCGCCGCGGTGGCGCACGGCTGTCGCCGCTGCACGGCGTGCCGCTGGCGCATAAGGACCTGTTCTATCGTGCTGGCGATCTATCGGCAGGCGGCTCAAAGATCCGGGCCGATTTCCGCGCCGACGTCACCGCGACCGTGATGTCGCGCCTCGATGCGTCGGGCGCACTTGACCTCGGCCGGCTGCAGCTGGCTGAATTCGCGATGAGCCCGACCGGCTACAACGAACATCACGGCCACGCGCTCAATCCGTGGAATCCGGCGCATGTTCCGGGCGGCTCGTCCTCCGGTTCGGGCGTCGCCGTTGCCGCGCGGCTGGTGGCTGGTTCGCTCGGTACCGATACCGGCGGTTCGTTGCGCCATCCCGGCGCGATGTGCGGGCTGGTCGGGCTGAAGCCAACCTGGGGGCTGGTGCCGACCGATGGCGTGATGCCGCTGTCGGCGTCGCTGGATTGCACCGGGCCGCTGGCGCGCACCGCGCGCGACGCCGCACGCCTGCTCTCGGTGATCGCCGGCCGCGATTACGAGGCGACGATCGGCGACGGCGTCGCCGGCCTGACGGTGGCGATCCCCGGTGGCTATTATCGCGAACGGCTCGATCCGGTGATCGCGGCACGGCTGGACGAGGCGGTGAAAACCTTCAGGACACTTGGCGTCACCATCATCGAAACCGCGCCGCCGGACATGGCGATCATCAATGCGCTGATGCAGGTGCTGATGAGCGTGGAGGCCGCCACCATTCATCGCCGCTGGCTGATCGAGCGGCCGCAGGATTATGCCGACCAGGTGCGTTCGCGGATCGAGCCAGGCCTGTTCTATCCGGCGACGCGCTATGTCGAGGCGCTGTCGCTGCGCGCGCAGATCTCCGAGCAGTGGATCGCGTCGTGCATGGGGGCGGCAGACCTGGCGTTGCTGCCAACGCTCTCGATTCCGGTTCCGACCATCAAGGCCACCACCGAAGGCGCCCCGGCAGACGTCGCCGGCGTCATTGGCCAGCTCACCCACTGCACCCGCGGCATCAATTATCTCGGCCTGCCGGGGGCGTCGGTGCCCTGCGGCTTCGATGCCGCTGGCATGCCTGTCGGCTTTCAGCTCGTCGGCCGTCCCTATGCCGAGGCCGCCATCCTGCGTGCCGCCCATGCCTATCAAGGCGCGACCGACTGGCAACTCCGCGTGCCGGCCGCCGCCGAACTGAACTGAGCCAGAATCCCATGCGCGTCATCGATATGCACACCCACACGATCAGCAAGCGCGTCGAGCCGCTGGTCACCGGCCATTACGATCCGATGGAAAATCCCTATCGGCGCGACATGTCGCCGGCGAGCCGCGAAACCGATGCCGAGCAGGGCAAGCTGCTGCCGAAGCTGATGCTCGACATCGCAACGCGCCGCGAGGTGATGCGGCGCATGGGCGTCGATTTCCAGATGGTAGCGCCGGCACCGGCGCAGCAGCATTATTGGGCCGATCAGGACCTGCAGGGCGCGCTGTCGCGGGTGCAGAACGAGGATGTCGCGGCGCTGGTGGCGCAGGACCCCGCGCATTTTGCTGGCATCGGCACGCTGCCGATGCGGTTTCCGGCCCGCGCCATCGAGGAAGCGGTCCATGCCGTCGAGCAGCTCGGTCTGCGTGGCTTCCAGATCGATACGCGGGTGGAGAAGCGCGAGCTCTCCGACGCTGCTTTTGATCCGCTCTACGCGCGTCTGGCGACGCTCGGCGCGCCGCTGTTCGTGCATCCGCTGGGGTTCTCGCATGGCCAACGCCTCGGCGACTTCTTCATGGTCAACAGCCTCGGCCAGCCGGTCGAGGAAGGCATCGCGATTTCGCATTTCATCATGGGCGGTGTGCTCGACCGGCATCCCGAGCTCAAGGTGGTTGTCGCCCATGGCGGCGGGTTCCTGCCGTTCTATACCGGCCGCATGGATCACGCCTGGAAGGTGCGGCCCGAGCTGCGCAAGCTCATCGCCGAGCCGCCGTCGACCTATCTGAAGCGGCTCTGGTTCGACACCTGCGTGTTCTCGGCCGATTTGATCGAGGTGCTGGTCGACGTGGCTGGTGCGGACCGGGTGATGATGGGGTCGGATTATCCATTTGACATGGGGGATCAGGATCCGGTGGGGCTGGTCAAGCAGGCGAAGCTGTCGGACATTGACCGCGAAAAAATCCTATCCGGCAATGCCAGCCGACTGTTCAAGATTTCCTGAGCGCCCATTCCGGCGGCGCGCATAGAAAGCCCCGTCGCGATGACGATCAACTTCGATTTTGCCACCCTCAGCGCCGCGCAGCGCTACAAGCTGCTGTGCGGCCTCGTCGTGCCGCGCCCGATCGCGTTGATCACCACCATTTCCGATGCCGGGATCGTCAACGCCGCGCCGTTCTCGTTTTTCAACGTGTTCTCGGAAAAACCGCCGCTGGTGATTGTTGGCCTGCAGGCAAAGTCCGACCTGTCGCTGAAGGACACCACACGAAACGTCCGCGCCAACGGTCTGTTCGTCATCAACATGGTGGATGAGGCACTGGCGGGCGCCATGGTCGATTGCTCCATCGGGTTCCCCGCCGATGTCGGCGAGCCCGAGGCGTTGCAGCTACCAATGGCCGCAGGGGTTCACGTCGCCGTTCCGCATCTCGCGGGCGCTCCGGCGGCGCTGGAATGCCGCAAGGTGACGTTGATGAATTTCGGCGCCGAACGCGATCTATTGGTCGGCGAGGTTCTCGGAATCCAGGTTCGTGACGGTGTCGTCGATCCCGAGACCCTGCGGACCGATTACGAGCAATATCTGCCGGTCGGGCGCGTCGCTGGAACGATGTATGCCCGGATGCAGGATCGCTTCGAGATCAAGCCGGACACGTTCGAGACGTGGCAGGCGCGCGGCGATCGCTGATGGTGGTTCGCCTTGCGCCAGCAATCGTTACCAACGCGACGACAAATTTTACAAAAACGGGAATGGCAGTACGTCGAAGATGGGCTATGAAGCGGCCATGTTCCGCAAACCCGCCATCATGCTCGCTTGGGCCGCCCTCGCTTTCATTGTTTTCGCGACTCTGTCGCCGATCGGCCTGCGCCCGCATATCGGCGGCGTTGGCGTCGAGCGCTTCGGCGCGTTTGCTCTGGTCGGCCTGCTGTTCGGGGTGGCCTATCCGAAACGCTTCTGGCTGGTATTGATCCTGGTGGTCGGCACGGCGCTCCTGCTGGAGGCGCTGCAGCGCCTCACGCCCGACCGCCACGGCGAGATTCCGGATGCTCTCCTCAAATTTGTCGGTGGCGCTGTCGGCGTCGGTATCTCGCTTCTGATCAACCTCTGGCTCGGCCTCTCAGAGCGCGGAAGACATAGCAAGCCGACAAAATCCGCCTAGAAGTCCACAAAAAAACTCAATTCCGCCGCGGTTCCATTCCGTTTGGACTGCGTTCCATTCACGGTTTTGACGCTCGGCACCGGAATTCCTCAGCAGACCGTTAGATGACATGTGGCTTGGCGATCGCTCGATCCGTATCTGCCGACGAATCAATCATGATCGAAAATCATGCATGCATGTGGATCTTGCGAATGATAGTTCGTGCTGGAGTTTTTCAAAATCATAGCAGGTATTTTAGCACCATATGGGGCGATCAAGATACCATTAGTGCCGTAATGCAAAACACCAGAACGATTTACTTGGCTTGTGTAAAGTTTGATCGATACAACCATATCACTAGCGCTCGCTTGCCTTGAAATTATAGGGCATGGCGACGTTATGGTCGCGACAAGTCGATTGCCGCAGACTTTGGTGTGACGTCTTGGAAGCGTACAATGCCGTGACGTGGACAGGCGTCGATCTCAAAGGACGACGTATCATGCACCGCCGTTATCAACACCTCAGTATTCCAACGGAAATCATGCGCTCGGTGGTCGGAATATCCGAAGCTGGCAGCATCACCAAGGCTGCCAAGTTGCTGGGTCTCAGCCAGCCTGCGATCAGCTCGCAGATCAAGCGGATCGAGCATGCGGTCGGCGGTAGTATCTTTCAGAAATCCGCGAACGGTTCTGCTACCACGGAACTGGGGAAACTTGTGCTCACCCAGGCCCGCAAGATTCTCGAGGCCAATGACCAGTTGCTGATGCTGCGCGGCGCTTTGAACGACGACCATTCCATTCGTCTTGGACTCAGCAATATTTATTCGCAGAAGGTGCTGGAGGTCATGAGCAGGGCCGAACTGGCCGGCATCTGCATCTACGCGGATAATTCCGCGGAAATTACCAAAGGCTTGCTCGATGGCTATATCGATGTCGGGATTTTCATGAGCATGTCGGAGGTGCCGCTAGAATCCAGTCTTGAAGTGGTCGCGCAGCGTGAGGAAGAAGTCACCTGGGTGCGCTCGACAGATTTCACGCTGAGCCCAGGAGCGCCCGTTCCATTGTTGACATGGCCCGGCCAGATCACGCACGATCTGATGGTTCAGGCCCTCGAACGCAAGGGAATGGTGTATCGTATCGCTTTCTCAAGCCCGGATTACCATGCGCGGATCGACGCGGCCAAGGCCGGTATCGGGCTTACTGTTTTGCCCAAGCGGCTGGTGCCTGTCCCGCTGATGGCGGCTAGCGAATATTATCTCCCGGCGCCGAGTTCGCCGAAAGTGCTGCTTTGCGCCCGTCCGGGATTTCGCCAGAAGCATGCGAAACTTCTCGATGACCTGCAGGCTCGTTTCATCGCGTCCTGACCCTGACCATCACCTACGATTATGTATCCATAAAATATGATGCAGTGAGCGACTGTCATCTCGGTATCGGAGATGATCAGGTCCCTCTACGCGTAACACAAATTGTATAGGTAGTTTTCACGCAGGCCTGAGAAGCTCAATCGATGTTGAGATTCGAGGCTTTGATGATCCGGTTACTTTTGTGTCGACGCGGCGCGTCCGCCGTCGAGTTCGCAATGGTGCTGCCCGTATTCCTGACCATCGTGTTCGGAATCGTGGTGTTCGGCTCGTATCTCGCTGTCATTCACGGGGTCCAGCAGCTTGCCGCCGAGGCGGCGCGGTCATCCGTAGCCGGTATGAGCGAGACCGAACGGGGGACGCTGGCGAAATCCTACGTTTCCGCGAACGCCGATACCTATCCGCTGATCGACAAGACGCATCTCAGCGTCAATGCCGCGACTTCCGGCGCCAATGCCAACGTGTTTGTCGTCACAGTAAATTACGACGCATCCAGCATGTTCATCTATTCGCTGCCGTTCGTGCCGATGCCACCGACGCTGATCGCGCGGTCCGCGGCCATCCCCTATGGCGGATTTTGAGGGTGACCTCGATGCGACATTTGCTGACGAGGTTCCGGTCTGATCAGCGCGGTAATATCGCGATCATGGCTGCCGGCGGCATGGTGCTGGCGGTCTGCTGCGCGGCGTTGGGAATCGATATCGGAACGATCTCGGCCGATCGCCGCAAGTCGCAAAGCTCCGCTGATCTCGCCGCCATTGTAGCGGCCAGCAACCTCAGCAATGCCAGCAACGCCGCGACTTCCGCCGTGACCCAGAACAACCTTCCCGCCAGTGCGCTGGTGAGCGTCGTACTTGGCACTTACACAGCGAACGAAGCCGTGGCTTCGCAGAACCGCTTCGTCACGCCGGCTACCGGCGTGGCGAACGCCGCGCGGGTGGTGCTGCAGACCGAGACCCCGCTGTATTTCAGTCACTTCTTTACCGGCAGTAGCAGTTTCAAGATCAATGCGACGGCGACGGCGACCACCACGGCGATGGCGTCGTTCTCGATCGGCTCACGGCTGGCCTCGCTGAACGGCGGATTGCTCAACAATGTCCTGGGGGCAATGCTAGGCACGACGCTGTCGCTGTCGGTGATGGACTATACCGCGCTTCTAAGTGCGAAAATCGACGCCTTTGGTTTTCTCAACGAATTGGCGAGCCGCGTAGGTCTGAGCACCGGGACTTATGATGCCCTGCTCAGTTCCAACATCAAGGTCAGTGACATCCTGGCTGCCGCGCTCAATGTGCAGAACACCGCCAATGGCGGCGGCACCGCAACCACGGCCTTGTCGACCATCGTAACAGCCGCGAATTCGGTGATCACCAGGATCGCTCCCAGCTCGTTGATCGATACCGGACCCTATTCCGACTTGAAAATTGGCCTGAAGCCGAAGACCGGCGTCAGCCTTTCGCTTTACGACCTGCTGCAGGCGACTGCCGGGGTCGCCAACGGCACCAACCAGATCGCGCTTCCGGTGAGTCTCGGTCTTCCCGGCATCGCCAGTGCAACGCTGACGGCCGTGACCGGCGCCCGCCCGCCCGGATCGGGCTGGGTCGCTGTAGGCACACAGGGCGCCAGCGTGCACACCGCGCAGACCCGCGTATTGCTGTCGATCCAGTTGATTGGCAGTGGCGCCGCGGCGATGGTCAATCTGCCGATCTACATCGAGGTCGCCTCGGGCACGGCGACGTTGAACAATGTTAGCTGCGGATATCCGGACATCAGCACTTCGAGTGCCACCCTGGGTGTGACGCCGGGTATCGTCGATGCCTTGATCGGCAATGTCACCGTCGCCGATCTCAACAATACCAGCACCAAGCCCAGCCCTCCCGCCGCCACACTGGTAAATCTACTCGGCCTGATCACGGTAACTGGACGCTCGCATGCCGGAATGGGAAATACCACGCCGGTCACCGTTCCGTTCACCTATGCGGAGATCACCGCGCAGACAAAAAAGACGGTGAATTCGACCAATTTCACATCCTCGCTGACGGGAAGCCTGCTTGGCGACCTCGCGATCGATATCAACGTCGTCGGTCTGCCCATCGTGCCGCCCGGGCTCGGGCCGCTGGTGACAAGCATCATCAGCGGCGCCACCGGTTCGATTGACACCTTGCTGGCCGCGACACTCGCCAGCCTTGGTGTCGGCATTGGACAGGCCGACGTCTGGGTATCCGGTATCCGCTGTGACGGCGCGGTACTGGTGAACTGAATGTGTACTGCGTATTTTTCAACCAATAACAGATAGTGAGAACGATCATGGGACATGAAGCAGCAACGCTACGCCCGAATGTGAACCGCAAGCGCTCGGTGGTGGTTTCCAAGAAGCGCACCAGCGTGAGCCTGGAAGACAGCTTCTGGGTAAGCCTGCAGGCGATTGTCCGGATGGAAAACACCACCATCGAGCACTACATCGAAAAGATCGAACGCAAGCGCGAGACGCCCAATCTGTCGTCGAACCTGCGGATCGCCGTGCTCGAATACTTCCAGCAGATCGCGGCGCGCAGCATTGTGTCGAGCACCTCGGACGCGACCGGCGGCGTCTCGCCGTACCAGGACCACCATGGCGAATCGGCCGAGAAGGTCGTGGCGTACTGGAATAAGCTCGACGCCAAGGAACCGCTCCCGACCTAATAACCGGCAAGTTCCACCTTCTTCCTGCTCGATATTGATAGCGGCACCCGAGGGTGCCGCGACGACGCATCATGCCTTTTTTTCAGTGCTGGCTTTTGGCCAGGGAGTGACCAATGTTCAATCGTCAGTGGAAAGCCGATGTGCGTGATGCATTGGCGCAAGCCACGGCCATCAGTCGATCGCAGGCCGTCATCGAATTCAACATGGACGGCACGATCATCACTGCGAACGCCAATTTTCTCAAAACGCTCGGCTATACGCTCGAGGAAATCAAGGGCAAGCATCACGGCATTTTCGTCGATCCCGCCGTTCGCGCCAGTGCCGCCTATCGTGATTTTTGGACTATTCTCAACCGGGGTGAATTCCAAGCGGCGCAGTACAAGCGAATTGCCAAGGGTGGCCGCGAGGTCTGGATCCAGGCATCCTATAATCCAATTCTGGATAGTCGCGGCAAGCCGTGCAAGGTCATTAAAATCGCCACCGATATCACGAGGCAGATGATCGATGGCATGGAGGCTAGTGGCAAGATTTCCGCGATCAACCGCGCCCAGGCAGTCATTGAATTCGGCATGGACGGAGCCATCCTGGCGGCGAACGAAAATTTCCTCACGGCCATGGGCTACACGCTGGCGGAGGTTCTGGGCCGGCATCACAGCATGTTTGTGCCGCCGGCCGATCGCGACAGCGCGGCCTACCGCGAATTGTGGGCGTGCCTCAACCGCGGCGACTACCAAGCCGCCGAATACAAGCGGATCGGCAAGGGCGGCAAGGAAGTCTGGATTCTGGCGACCTATAATCCGATTCTCAACGAGACCGGAAAGCCCTTCAAGGTGGTCAAATTTGCCACCGATATTACCCCGCAGAAGCTGGCCGCCGCGGACAGCAACGGCCAGATGGCTGCCATCCGCAAGTCGCAAGCCGTGATCGAGTTCAGCATGGATGGCACGATCATGACGGCCAACCCGAATTTCCTCGACGCGGTCGGCTATACGCTGGATGAGATCAAGGGAAGACATCACAGCATCTTCGTCGATCCGTCGGAGCGGACGTCCGCGGCCTATGGTGAATTCTGGGCCAGCCTGAACCATGGCGCTTACCAGGCTGGCGAGTTCAGGCGGATCGGCAAGGGTGGCAGGCAGGTCTGGATCCAGGCGTCCTACAATCCGATCTTCGATCTTAACGGCAAGCCATTCAAGGTCGTGAAATACGCTACCGACATGACCCCGCAGGTGATGGCACGCCTTAAGGTCGAGCGTGCGCGCTCGCTGATCGAGTCGGTCGCCGCCGGCAGTGAGGAGATGAATGCATCGATCCGGGAAATTTCAGAGACCATGGTAAAGTCGCGGCAAACCGCCGAATCCGCTGTGCGTCAGGTCGAGATGGCCGACGCCCAGGCGCAGCGCCTGACCGACGCGGCGCTTTCGATGGGCGGGATCGTCGGTCTGATCGGCGACATTACGGGTCAGATCAACCTGCTGGCGCTGAATGCAACGATCGAATCCGCGCGCGCGGGCGAGGCCGGACGGGGCTTTGCGGTGGTGGCGTCGGAGGTGAAGAATCTCGCCAACCAGGCCAAGCTCGCTACCGACAAGATCAGCGACGAAATTGATGCACTGAACGGCATTTCCGGTGATGTCGCGGGCGCGTTGGTCGCCATCAAGCAGGCGATTGAACACGTCAACGAATACGTCACCTCGACAGCCGCGGCGGTCGAGGAGCAAAGCACGGTGACGTCGGACATGTCGGCCAACATGCACCGGGCGGCCTCCGAACTAGCGTAACGGTTTGGAACTTGCTACGAGAAGAAATGTCTTCGGAAAGCCGCATCGATCCTCGCAACCGCACGCTGAAGGGCGGGTCGATCTATTTTGACGGCGGTGCCATCGACTGCACCGTCCGGAACATTTCCAAGACGGGCGCCGCGCTCGATGTCGTCAGTCCGCTCGGAATTCCGAACGAGTTCACGCTGATGGTGCCAGGCGACAAGCTCAGCCAGCGTTGTCACGTGGTCTGGCGCAAGGAAACCCGGATCGGCGTGGCGTTCGACATCGATTAGGATCGTCGCTCAGTCCAGCCATGCATGGCGACGTCATCAATATAATGGCTATATGTCCTGATTCCGACGCAACGTAAGAGCTGTCGTAGTTCGCAATGCCCGGCTCCCTGGGCATTCCGCCGGTAATGATTCGGGCCCGCGCCGCAACAACGGCGTTGGCGGCGCGGGCGTGCACTGAAACGGCCAGACCTGGCGGTTCCTGCCCAGCGATTTCAGGCTCAAGAGCCATCTCGAAGGCCGCTATGGCAAAGAGATGCTGCTGGTCGACACGACCATGCAGGACTGGCCGGTCAGCTACGATGATCTCGAGCCCTATTACGATCGCTTCGAGAAGTTATGCGGGACCTCCGGCAAGGCCGGCAACCTCAATGGCCAGATCCAGGCCGGCGGCAATCCGTTCGAAGGCTGGCGCTCGTCGGAATATCCGACGTCGCCGCTGAAGCAGGGGCTTGGCGCTACTCTGTTCGCAGATGCCGCGCGAAAGGTCGGCCACACGCCGTTTCCGCCACCAGAGCCCGCGGCATGATGATCGATGATTTCAACGGCGACAATTTCGACCATAGCGACCTCGGCTTCGTCGGTGGCGGCTTCATGGGGGCTGGGCAGACCGGCGCACGTCCGATCCAGACCCGGCCAGTGCCGGCCGCTACGCCGAAATGGGGCGCGCAGTGGAAGAAGGCGACGGCCGAGACCTATAACAGGGCATTCAGCCTCTCGACCCATGGCAGCTCCTATAGCTATCGCGACTGCTATCTCGACCTCGATACGACCTACAAGGATAGCTGTGCTGCCTGCCACAAGGACAGCGGCTCCGGCGAGGCCCGGCTGTTTCCGAAACTGGCCGGCAGCGCGCTGGTGCATTCGGACGACCCGACCACGTTGGCCCATGTGGTGCTGAACGGCACCCGCGCGGTCGCAACCGATGGCGCGCCGACCAGTCCGGCCATGTCGTCCTTTGACTGGCGGCTCAACGATG
The DNA here is from genome assembly GCA_014377915.1 of Tardiphaga sp. Next base: position 20,446 of record JACMOT010000548.1, on the reverse strand, counting down.
CGCAGGTCGCGGCGGTGCTCACTTATATCCGTACCAGCTGGGGCAACGCCGCACCGCCGGTGGTCGCGAGCGCGGTGGCCGATCGACGAAGCTCGCTGGCGACGACGCCGTAATCCCGGGCGCCGTCGCAGCGACGGTCACACCCGGATCATCCGCTTGCCGCGGTTGTCGCCCGCCAGCAGCCCGATCAGCGCCTGAGGCGTGTTTTCCAGCCCGTCGATGACGTCCTCCCGTACCTTGATCTGTCCGGACGCCACCCAGGCCTGCAGCTCGGCGAGGGCCTCATCGCGCTTCGCCATGTAGTCCATCACGATGAAGCCCTGCATGGTGAGCCGCTTCACCACGATCAAGCCGGGTACGCCGCGCGGGCCGGAGGCTGACGGTGCGCCATCATATTGCGAGATCGCACCACAGCAGGCGATGCGGCCGCGCAGGTTCATCTGCGCCAAGCAGGCTTCCAGAATGTCGCCGCCGACATTGTCGAAATAGACGTCGATCCCGTCGGGCGCTGCCGCCCTCAGCGCCTTGAATATCGCGCCGTCCTTGTAGTCGACCGCGGCGTCGAAGCCTAGTTCGGACGTCAGCCAGTCGCATTTGTCCTTGCCTCCGGCAATGCCGACCACGCGGCAGCCCTTGATCTTGGCAATCTGGCCGACGATTGAACCGACAGAGCCGGCCGCCGCGGAAACCACCACGGTCTCGCCGGCCTTGGGCTTGCCGATGTCGAGCAGGCCGAAATAGGCCGTCAGCCCGGCAATCCCATAGATGCTGAGCAGGTGGGTCATCGGCTCCAGCCGTGGCATCTTGGTGAGGTGTTTCGCAGGCACCGCGGCGTAGTCCTGCCATCCGGTGTCGCCGAACACGATGTCGCCTGGCTTGAGCGATGGCGAGTTCGACGCGATCACCTCGGCGATGCCGCCGCCGGCCATCACGGTGTTGGTCTCGACCGCTGCGCGATAGGTGGCACCATGCATCCATGCCCGGTTGGCGGCATCCAGCGAAATGTAGTGTACGCGCAGCAAGGCTTCGCCGTCTTTCGGCTCCGGCATGGCGCCTTCGACTAGTTTGAAGTGCTCAAGTCCCAGTTTTCTCGTGGGCTTCTCGACTAGCAATACCTGACGATTGACGGTGGCATTCATTGAAACTCGCTCCTCGAACTTTGTCGTTGTTTGTTGCAGTCGCCGCGTAAAAAACAATCAACTGCACAGTTTTTATAGTCTGCGCTGAGGCTATTAGGCCACGCCATCTCGCACAATGCGTTTTACGAGAGAAGGATTGCTTTGATGGATCAGGGCGCTCCTCAAAAAAACCGCAGCTCCTGGGCGCGGCCGCCGCGCAGGACGGTGGCGTATTCGATGGCGACGAACAGCCCGCCTGCGACGTAGATTTTCTGGCCTGAGGTCCGCGCTAGTTGCTGGCTGATCCGCACCGCCGCCTCGATCGTATTGGCGACATGGATTTTGGCGCCGGCATTGGCCTTGCGCGCCGCTGCGCCGACGACGCGCGCATCGGCGCCCTTGTGATACGCGCTGGTGCAGATGACGTTGTGAAAAGACGGCGCGAGATGGCCAGCTATGTCATTCACATTTTTGTCGCCGGAAACGCCCAGCACCAGCACCCAGTCGTCCACGCCATGGATTGCACGCAGGCTGGCCAGCGCCTGCTGGACGCCATCCGGGGTATGGCCGACATCGATGATGGTGAGCGGTGTCTCCTGAACGATCTCGAGCCGACCCGGCCATCGGGTCTGGCGCAGGCCACGACGAATGGCCGCGTCGACCGTCGCAGGGGTCTGTCTTGGGTGAGTCCCCCCCGACCACAGCATGAATAGCGCGGCGGCGATCGCGGCATTGTTGAACTGGAAATCGCCGAGCAGGCGCATTTCGAGCGCGTCGATCCGGCTGTCACCAAACGACAGGTCGAACTGCTGGCCGGTCGCCGACATCGCCTCGTTGCCGATGCCGATCTCGCTCCGTACGAACAGGCCGGTGACGTTACGGGAACGGTTATAGGCGGCAAGGTGCTGCCGCAGCGGCCGGCAATTCTCGCCATAAATGATGGTGCCGCCGGCGGCGCAGGCGTCGCTCTTGTCGGAGGCGATCAATTCGAGCGAGCCGCCAAGGAGGTCGACGTGCTCGTAATCCACCGAACTCACGCAAATGATGGAAGCGCCCACCAGCCGGACCGGATCGTAGCGGCCACCAATGCCCGCCTCGAAGACGGCGAATTCGCATTCGGCTTCCTGGAAATACAGACACGCCAGCGCGAACTGGGCCTCGAACGCTCCGAACGTCTCATGCACGCCATGCCGCGTGAGATCGGCAATCGCGGTCGCCACCCGCAGCACGAGGTCGGTCAGGGCATCGTCGCCGATCTCGACGCCGTCGATGCGAAATCGCTCATGGAAGCGATACAGGTGCGGCGAGGAGAACAGGCCGGTGCGCAAGCCGCGGGCCTGGCCGATGCTGGCCAAAAAAGCCGCCGTGCTGCCTTTGCCATTTGAACCGGTGACGACGACGGAATGGCGCTGCAGCCGGGCGCGATCAATCGCCAGCGCATCAAGTAGAGCGGTCAGCCGCGCCAGGCATAGGCCAGAGCCATATTTGGGCAGGTTAAACATCGAGGAGTCCAACGGCTGTGAACGTGTGGCGCCAGATATCGAGGATCAGATCGGTGCGGCCGCTGTCCTCGAGAAAGCGGATCGATGGATTGGCGTTGACCTCGATGACTCGCATCGCGGGGCCTTCGCCGGCGATATCGGTGAACAGATCGATACCGGCGGCGCGCAGGCCAAGCGCGCGGGCTGCGCGCCGCGCCAGGAGGAAGGCAGCTTCCGCGTCGTCGGGCCGATCAAACTTCATGGTGCCGCCGGCGCTGCGGTTCATCCGGCCCGGCAAACACCATCGCTCGCCATGCGGCAGGACCTTGGCGAATGCTTCCGTAGGTCTGACGGCAGATGAGATGCCGCGTGACTGCAGTGTCGTTTCGTCCTGGATCAGCAATTCAGCGATGCTGTGAACGCCGTCGCCGAGCAGGGACGGTGGATGTTTTCGGGCGCAATAGACGACCTCGTCGTCGAGCAGGAAAATCCGGTATTCCCGTCCGGTAATGATACGCTGCATCAGCACGGCATCGTAAAAGCGCGACACGTCGTCGAGATATTGCGCCAGCGCGGCGGCGTTATCGACCAGTTGCGCGAAGTCGCCACGCGATCCGATCAGCGGTTTGACGAATACTGCCCCGCCCAGCTGGTGGAAATAGGCGATGGCGTCGGTGCGCTCATGGCCGGGCGCGCGTCGGGCGCGGTGCCGGTCATGCAGGAAGAAGTACCGGCCCCCCAGCGTTGCCACGCCGAAATGCTCCAGCACGCCGTTGGCGACATATTTGTCGTTGGCCAGCGTCGCCGCGGTGGCGTTGTTTTGCGGGAAGAACGAGCCGCGGCCAGCCGCGAATGAAACCGCCTTGCGGCCGGAGCTTACAGTGAAGATCAGTCCGCTGCCGTCGTCGATATCCTCGAACCGCAGACCGAATGCCGTGCAGGCATATTCGGCGTAGATCGACTGGTCGGGATAAAAGGCCGGCCTCGCCGCCCGGATATCAGAAAGGACTGGCATGAGCTCTGAGCTTGGCGACTAGCCGCGGATTGCTCCGCGCCGATTTCAGGGGTTCAAACGAGACCGTACCGGATTGGCGGCGGCCGATCCAGCATGTGTCGGACCATCAATCGCGTAATTAAAAGGTATCCCTGTATTAATTAACGTAATTTAATGTCCGGTTGTTATCCCTCGCTCTCGCATGGGTAACCTGCTTAGCAAATTAATTGACCGCCTCTTTGAGTCCGCAATTGCGCTTCAAGGGTTCTTTGACTAACTGTCAACTCGCAGGTGCGAGAAGCTGAAATCGCCAATAGCCGCAAGGGTTTCTCGGCGGCTCACAGCACCCCGACGATGCATTTTTTCTAAAGAAGCCCGTACTGGAAATCAGATCTCATGAGCGCCTTCCATCGAGAGAAAGTTCTTTCCGTCAAGCACTGGACGGACACGCTGTTCAGCTTCACCGCCACCCGTGATGCCAGCTTTCGCTTCCAGAACGGCCAGTTCGCCATGATCGGCCTGGAAGTCGACGGCAAGCCGCTGCTGCGCGCCTACAGCATGGCGAGCGCCAACCACGAAGAATCGCTGGAATTCTTCAGCATCAAGGTTCCCAACGGCCCGCTGACCTCGCGGCTGCAGAAGATCAAGGAAGGCGACACTATCTTGGTCGGTCGCAAGGCTGTCGGCACGCTGATCGCCGATAATCTTTTGCCCGGCAAGCGGTTGCTGCTGCTGTCGACCGGTACCGGCCTCGCGCCATTTGCCAGCCTGATCAAGGATCCCGACATCTACGAGCGCTTCGAACATGTTGTGCTGGTCCATGGCTGCCGCCAGGTCTCGGAACTCGCTTACGGCGAGCAGGTGGTGAAAAATCTGGTCGAGGATGAGTTGTTCGGCGAGTTGATGAAGGACAAATTCATCTATTATCCCACCGTGACCCGTGAGCCGTTCCGCAACCGTGGCCGCATCACCGATCTCATTACATCCGAGCAACTGTTCGAGGACATCGGCCTGCCGCCGCTCGATATCGAGACCGATCGTATCATGTTGTGCGGTAGCCCGCATATGCTGGAGGACCTCAAGGTGCTGTTCGAAGCGCGCGGCTTCACCGAGGGCAGCCATAATACGCCCGGGCATTTCGTCATCGAGAAGGCGTTCGTTGAGCGCTGATATCCGCCGGTCCCGTCTATTTCGCATTGCAAAACCCGCGCTCCTGCGCGGGTTTTTTCGTTTCGGCCGCCTGCGCGTCGTGATGCCGGCGTCATGAGAAATGGTGTAAGCATGGTGAAATCATTTCAGAGCGGGGTTTTATGGAAACGATATTGCTACCCTTTTCGCCTCGCTACATCGTTCTAACGATCTGCAGCGTTGCAACGCTATTGCTGCTCGGTATAGGCGCGGTCGATCATCAGGTGATTAATCTGGTTGTGATCCCGATTCTAGTGTTTGGCGGGCTCACCGCGCTCGGCATTCACGATATCCTGCAGAAGGACCATGCCGTTCTGCGCAGTTACCCGATCTCGGCGCATATGCGGTTCCTGCTCGAAGAAATCCGGCCGGAGATGCGGCAGTATTTTTTCGAGAGCGAGAAGGATGGCATGCCGTTCAGCCGCGATACCCGCGCCGTGGTGTATCAGCGCGCCAAGATGGTGCTCGACAAGCGCCCGTTCGGTACCCAGGAAGATGTCTACGCCGAAGGCTATGAATGGATGCACCATTCGGTAGCGCCGCGCCCGCAGGCCACCGAAGCGTTCCGGATTACGATCGGCGGTCCGGATTGCCTGAAGCCGTATTCGGCCTCGGTGTTCAATATTTCCGCCATGAGTTTCGGGGCGCTCAGCCCCAATGCCGTGCGCGCGCTCAATGCGGGTGCCAAGCAGGGCGGCTTTGCCCATGATACGGGTGAGGGTGGTGTCAGCCCGTATCACCAGGAAATGGGCGGCGACCTGATCTGGGAAGTCGGCTCCGGCTATTTCGGCTGCCGCAACCCCGACGGCTCGTTCAACCCCGACGCCTTCGCCCGTCTCGCCACGATCGATCAGATCAAGATGGTCGAACTCAAGGTCAGCCAGGGCGCCAAACCCGGCCATGGTGGGGTGCTGCCGGCCGCCAAGGTGTCGGAGGAAATCTCCCGCATCCGCGGCGTCGCGATGGGCGAGGACTGCATTTCACCGGCCTATCACAAAGCGTTTTCGACGCCGTTGCAGATGATGGAATTCATCGGCGAAATGCGCCGGCTGTCGGGCGGCAAGCCGGCCGGTTTCAAACTATGCATCGGCCATCCCTGGGAGTTCCTGGCGATCTGCAAGGCGATGCTGCAGACCGGAATCTATCCGGATTTCATTGTCGTCGATGGCAATGAGGGGGGCACCGGCGCGGCACCGCTGGAATTCATGGATCATCTCGGCATGCCGATGCGCGAGGGCGTCAATTTCGTTCACAACGCGTTGGTCGGTATCGGCGCGCGCGACCGCGTCAAGATCGGCGCGTCCGGCAAGGTCGCGACCGCCTTCGATATCGCTCGGGCGATGGCGCTTGGTGCTGACTGGTGCAACTCGGCGCGTGGCTTCATGTTCTCGCTCGGCTGCATCCAGTCGCTGAGCTGCCACACTGATCGCTGCCCGACCGGCGTCACCACGCAGGACCCGTTGCGCAGCCGCGCCCTTGTCGTGCCGCTCAAGACCGAGCGGGTTCATAACTATCATCGCGCGACGCTGCATGCGCTGGCGGAAATCATCGCCGCGGCGGGGCTCGATCATCCGCAGCAGATCCGGCCGGTGCATTTTTCGCACCGTGCCTCCGGCACCGACGTGCTGTCGTTCACGCGGCTGTATCCGTCGTTGCGGCCCGGAGAGCTGCTCGAAGGCACCGGCGATGCGCGCTTTCGCGAAGCCTGGGACATGGCGCGGGCCGACACGTTTGCCGCGGCGGGGTGAAGTTTTTCAGAACTCGCCGTGCAGGCGACCGGAGAAGATCGATACCGGACCGCGATCGCGGTTATAGGCAGGATTGGCGATCAGCTGGTAATCGGCGGTGAAGCTATAGTTCTTGTCGATGGCGTAGGCGTAGTAGCTTTCCAGGATGCGTTCGGTACCGTAGTTCAGCCGACCGTCGCCGATCATCAAGCCGATGCCGCCGGCGGCCAGGAAGTCGCGGTGCGCGGCGGACAGGCCGTTGATGGCGCCGCCGAGGCCGATCATGTCATTGGCGCGGCCCCAGCGACTGCCCTTGATCGAGAGACCAGCGGAGACGCTGCGGTCGATGTCGGTAAATGACAGGCTTTCGTTCTGGCCGTCGTTCCAGCTGGCACGCGCGAACAGCCCCACTTCCGGCGCGATCTGCTGCTCACCATTGAGATAAAACCCGTATTTCAGATTGTCGCGGCGAAGGCTGGCCATCACATCATTGATGTCGAGGGTCGGATCGAGCCCCTCGAAGGTCAGCACGTCTCGAAAATTGCCGGTGTTGCCGCGGTTGGCGAAAGCGCCAACCCGCAATTTGCCGGGCTGATCGAAGAGTTGGTGCCGCTCCTCGAATTCGACGACGGCGCCGCCGGTGTGGAAAGTGAGGATATCGCTGTTGGGGCGCGACGGCACCTGAAACAGGCCGGCGCGGACCGCCCAGCCCTTGCGGTTCAGCTCGACGACTGCGCCGCGGGTGAAGCCCGGCAGGTCAGCGGGGAAGTCATAGGCCGCCGATGACCACATCGCCCAGTTCATGAAGTCGGCGCGCGGGTCCTTGGCGTAGGAGTTGCCGTCGAAGAAATCGCCGACCGCGAAACGGCCGACCGTCAGGGTGATGCGGTCGATGTCGCGCTTGCCGGCCAGCTGGTTGGCGGCGTCCGGCACGTCTTCCTGCTCGCCGCCCAGCCCGAAGGTCTGGCGGAAGTAATAGCGCTGCGGGCGGATTTTCGGATAGGTGCCGCCGGCCTTCTGCGCCTCGCCATTGGGGAAGCCGGCGATACCCGTGGTGCCGTTGAAACCAAAGCCCTGCGCTAGCTCGGGATTGAGATAGAGCTCGCCGCCCTGCCACAGCCGCCAGCCGAGAAACGCGGTGGTTGTGAAGGTCTCCCGCGCTTGCGCGCCGCCGGAAAGGCTGTCGGTGCCCTGATAGGGCGAACGAATGGCAGGATAGGCCGTGGCGATGAAGGTCGTTTGGCCGTGGATGTTCCAGTCCGCCGATTGCGCAAGCGCCGGCCTGGCGACGGGCGATGATGGGAGCCACGACGGCGTTTCGCCGAGTCGGTAATTCATGCCAACCCTGAGAGAGTGAGTGGTCGGATCGACCGCAACATCAGGCAGTCCGCGACTGGCAAGGTCGTAGCTCTGCCGCATCAGATCGAGATAGGCGTATTCGACCTTGGCGGTCCAGTTGCCGCCGACGGCGAATTCAACGCCCGCGCCGGCGGTCCAGCCGAGATGATCGCGGCTCGCCGACAGGATCAGATCGCCGTCAGCATCGTTAAGATTGAGCTTGCTGCGCCCCCACGCCACGCCGCCGGTCACGTAAGGCATTAACGCGCCGAAAGCATAGCCCACCCGGCCACGCGCCGTCGCCGTATAGTCGAGCGCTGTGTTGTAGGGTGTCGGGGTCGGCCGCGCGGTGTCTGGAGGACTGCCGAAACTGACGTCCGCCTCGACGCCGAGCACGACATGATTGTCGAGCTGCCGATTATAGCCGATCTGGTAACCGCCGAGCAGGCCCGTGACCGTCGACGGGAACAGCACGCCCTGTGAGGGGAGCGCATGACTGCCCGGCCCAAAACTGCCACCGCCGTAGCCAAAATGGCCGCCCAGATAAAGTCCGGTCCAGTCATAGATTGGCAAAGGACGAGACGTCTTCACCGCAGCCCCGTCCGCAAGGTCCGCCGCGACGGCGGGTCCATCGATTGCGAGCACACCCAGCGCCAGCCCGGCAAGGGCGTGCGTGATGACGGCTCGTACGGTGGGCTGGGGCGCTTTAAGCAGGGGATCATTCTCCGTCGCGTCGGTTCGCCGGCTGAGGGCGAACCACCTAATATTCCACAAAAACAACGGATTCGCCGGCTTGTCACCGCTATTCGCCGCATCTTGCCGCGACGGATCGGGAGTGTGGCGTCCGCGCTGTGTGACATCAGAATATGACGGTCGGATAACGTCGGAAGTCCCGCCCCGGCGGTGGATCGGGGCAGGTCAGGCGCGACACGGGTGGATGAGGCGCCCGCGCCGGACGCAACTCCAGCGCGGTCGGTCAAAGATCAAAAATTACAGGCGCGGACGCGGCCGATATAATTGCCATACCCGTCATACTGGCGCACCCAGCCGCAGCGGCGATAGCCATACCCATACCCGTCCCCACTCTCATTAGCGGCAATCGCGCTGCCGACCACGGCGGCGCTGACCAGGCCAGCGGCGATGCCAAATCCGATACCCGGGGGCTTGGCCTGAGCCGGCTGCGTCGAGGAGGCGATGGTGCCGGCGCCGGCAAGGGCAACGAGTGCGATCGCGGCAATTCGGGTCTTGATCGTCATGACAGTTCTCCATCCGTTGAATGCGACCATCATGGCCGACATGTCAGTTGGTCGGAGGCTCCGAGAACCGGGTTCGAGTCGCGGCGAGGATATTTGACGTCCGTATTTTTGCCCGCCGGCCGACATGATGCCTCGCCGCGCGCGAGACATCAGACAGGGAATGGCTAGCCGCTGCGCGGTCCATTGCCCAGCGCTGCCATATCAAAACGATCGACGTCGGCCAGCAGTTCACAGAATGCAGCGGCGCCGTATTCAAGCAATATTTCGCCCTTTTCGGCGGTAGCCTGCGTCGCATCGCCAATCGCGCCACCGGGATGGAGATCCTCCGCCTGCCAGGCGAATGGCGCTGGCCGCGAGGCGGACAGCCAGCGAAAGTCGCGATCCGAGGTGATTGCCGCGGAGGCAAAGTCGGCGATCCTGTCGGCGCGTACATGCTCTCGGTAGCGCGCCAGCATTATCGAGGTCTCGACGGCGCCGCCGTGAATGCCGTGGCGCATCTCCTGCTCCGAGAACAGCCCGTCGGGCGCGCCAAATCGATTCCATCCGGTGGCGACGGCCAGCATGCCGTATTCGGCCCGCAGGTCCTGCGCCACCAGCGTCATCGCGGCGCTGTTGCCGCCATGGCTGGTGACCATCACCAGCTTCTGGATGCCGGCGCGGGAGACGCTTTCGCCAATCGCCATCCAGTTTTGCAGCGCGACGTCGGTGGGCAGCGTCAGCGTGCCCGGGAAGGCGAGATGCTCGGTGGAAATGCCCACCGGCTGCAGCGGCAGGAAGATCGCCGGGATCGAGTCGGGCAGCAGCTTTCTGACCTCAGCCAGATAGGCTTCTGCAATCATGATGTCGGTGCCCAACGGCAGATGCGGGCCATGCTGCTCGGTCGCCGCCAGTGGCAGCACGGCGATCCAGTCAGAGGCATCGGACCTGGCGATATCGGGCCAGTGGATCGCGGTCCAGTCGCGGGGTGGCATCGCAGGAGTCATTACGGAGACGTTTCTTTGCCTGAATGAGCAGGGTAATTATCAGCAGCCCTGGCGCCGGGTAGCCAGTCAGGCCGAACGCCTGTACCACCCGGTTCGCTTGCCATCATGGGCCGAAACGGCCAATGGAGTCCAATATGAGCCCGGTTTCTCTGCTGCGAGTTGTAATCCTTGCCGCAACGGCCATGTTTGCCGCGATGTCGCCGGCCGTGGCCGAGGCCCCGCTGGACAAGGTGAGTTTCGGCACCAACTGGGTCGCCGAGGCCGAACATGGCGGATTTTTCCAGGCGGTGGCCGATGGCACCTACAAAAGTTACGGGCTCGACGTCACCATCGTGCCGGGCGGGCCGAACGTGAACAACCGCATCCTGCTGATCGCCGGCAAGCTCGATTTTTACATGAGCGCGAACACGCTGCAGTCGTTTGACGCGGTCGCCAACAATGTCCCGACGGTCGCGGTCGCCGCTGTGTTTCAAAAAGATCCACAGATCTTTCTGACCCATCCGAACCCAAGAATCACCAAGCTTGAAGACCTCAAGCCGCTTACGCTGCTGATTTCCAAGGAAGGCATCGCTGGCTATTTCCAGTGGATGAAATCCGAACTCGGCTTCAGCGAGTCCCGCGTCAAGCCCTACACGTTCAATGCCCAGCCCTTCATTGTCGATAAGAACAGCGCGATGCAGGGCTACGTGACCTCGGAACCGTTCGTGGTCGCGAAGCAGGCCGGCTTTCAACCGAACGTCCTGTTGCTCGCGGATTACGGCTTCGACGGTTATTCGACGCTGATTGAGACGAGGCGCGATCTGGTCGACAGGAAGCCGGGTCTGGTACAGCGCTTCGTCGATGCCTCGATGATCGGCTGGTATCACTACCTGTATGGCGACAACAAACCTGCCAATGATCTGATCAAGAAGTTGAACCCCGAGATGACCGATGAATTGTTGGCCTATTCCACCGGCAAGATGAAGGAATATGGCATCGTCGATTCCGGCGACACTATGAAGGACGGCATCGGTGCCATGACGGAGGCTCGCGTCGCCAGCTTCTTTGACAAAATGTCCCGCGCCGGGGTGGTCAAGCGCGACGTCGATTATCGCAAGGCGTTCACGCTGCAATTCGTCAACAAGGGCGTCGGTGTCGATCTGCGGCCGAAGAAATAATCGGCATCATGGCCAGTCTCGATATGCCGGTTCGCGATGTCGACGTCGCGGTAAGCCTGCGCGGTATCACGAAGACCTATGACAACGGCACCGTCGCGCTCGGGCCGTTTGATCTGGACGTTCGCCGTGGCGAATTCGTCTCCTTGCTTGGATCGTCGGGCTGCGGAAAATCGACGGCGCTGCGCATCATCGCTGGTCTGACGCCGCCGACCACGGGCGAGGTCGACGTGGCCACGCGCGGCGGACAGGCTGTCGGTTTTGTGTTTCAGGAGCCGACGCTGATGCCGTGGAGTAATGTACGGGAGAACGTGCGGTTGCCGTTGAAACTGGCACATGTGCCAGCCGCCCGGTCGGACGCGCGCGTCGCCGGGGCACTCGCGCAGGTTGGGCTCGCGGATTTCGCCGAAGTCTATCCGCGCGAATTGTCCGACGGCATGAAGATGCGGGCATCACTGGCGCGGGCATTGGTCACCGACCCGGATATCCTGCTGATGGACGAACCCTTTGCCGCGCTCGACGAAATCACCCGCTTCCGGCTCAACGACGATCTGCTGACGTTGTGGCGCCAGCTTAGCAAGACCGTCATCTTCGTCACCCATTCGGTATTCGAGTCGGTCTATCTGTCGCAGCGGGTGATCGTGATGGCGTCGCGGCCCGGCCGCATCGATTCCGAGTGCCGCATAAACGCGCCCGCGCCGCGCGGAGACGGCTTCCGCACCTCGGTCGCCTATGCCGAATACTGCCGCGATGTGTCGTCGGCACTGGTCAAGGCTGGCGACGCGGGGGGCGGCGCATGACCGGATTGATTGCGCCCACATCGGCGACCCGCGGGTCGACATCTCCGCGTGCCACGTCACGCGGGTGGCGCGTGGTGCCGCCACTTGTGGTGTTGGCGATTGCCCTCGTGACATGGGACCTGATCGTCCGTCTCGGTGACATCCCGCCCTATTTGCTGCCGGGGCCGCTGCTGGTGCTGCGCACGCTGATTGCGGACTGGACCATCCTGTCGGACTCGCTGGCGGTCACGCTGCTGACCGCACTGGAAGGTTTTGTCGCCGCGGCGATCGGCGGTATCGCATTGGCGCTGTTGTTCAATCGCTCGCGCTGGCTGGAAGTTTCGCTGTTGCCCTATGCGGTCGTGCTCCAGGTCACGCCGGTGATCGCGATCGCGCCGCTGATGCTGATCTACCTGCCGCAGCAGACCGCGGTTGTGGTCTGCGCCTGGATCGTGGCGTTCTTTCCGGTGTTGGCCAATACGACGCTGGGGCTGAATTCGGTGGACCGCAATCTGGCCGGCCTGTTTCAACTCTATGGCGCCTCCCGAAGTCAGACGCTGCGCTATCTGATGCTCCCTGCTGCATTGCCGTATATCCTCGGCGGGTTGCGCATAGCCGGCGGATTGTCGCTGATCGGCGCGGTGGCGGCCGAAATCGCCGCCGGCGCGGCCGGCGCCGGCTCCGGACTGGCCTACCGGATCTCCGAATCCAGCTATCGCCTCAACATTCCCCGCATGTTTGCCGCGTTGCTGTTGCTCTCTGCCGCCGGGGTTGTCATCTATAGCCTCCTCGCGCTGGTCTCGCATTCACTGTTGCGGCGCTGGCACGAGAGTGCATTGCGAAAGGAAATTTGATGGCTTCGGGACTCTCTTCGGAAAAAATTGACCTGCTGGTGTACGGACCGACAAAGCCGCTGGTCGAGAACGGATTTTCCGACCAGTTCGTATTGCACAGAGCCGAGACCCAGGATGATCTGGAACGGCTGCCGGCCGATGTCCGCGGCCGGCTTCGCGCGATCGCGGTGACCGGTCTGGTGCCGACCAACGGCGCGGTGCTGGCGCATTACCCCAAGCTCGAGATCATCTCCAGTTTCGGCGTCGGCTATGATCATATCGATGCCAGATATGCAGCCGAGCATAATATCATGGTCACCAACACGCCGGATGTGCTGACCGAGGAAGTCGCCGACACCGCGCTCGGCCTGTTCATCGCGACCGCGCGTGAATTCATCCCGGCCGATCGTTATCTGCGCTCCGGCCTGTGGCTGACACAGCCTTATCCGCTCAGCGTCGGTTCGCTGCGCGACCGCAAGGTCGGCATGGTCGGCATGGGCCGTATCGGCCAGGCGATCGGGCGCCGTCTCGATGCCTCATTGGTGCCGGTGGTGTATCATTCGCGCAACCCGGCGGCCGGTGTCGCCTACACGCACTATCCGAACCTGATCGAGATGGCGAAGGCGGTCGATACGCTGATCGTGATCACACCGGGCGGCGCGACCACGGCCAATTTGATCAATGCCGAAGTCATGAGCGCGCTCGGCCCCCGCGGCATCATCGTCAATGTGGCCCGCGGTTCGGTGATCGACGAGCCGGCGCTGATCGCAGCGCTGAAATCCGGTACCATTCTTGCCGCCGGCCTCGATGTCTTCGCGCAGGAGCCGAAGGTGCCGGATGAACTCCGCGCCATGCAGAACGTGGTGCTGCTGCCGCATATTGGATCGGCGTCGGTGGTGACACGCAACGCGATGGATCAATTAGTGGTCGACAATCTCAAGCTGTGGTTTGCCGGAAAGGCACCGCTGACACCGCTGCCGGAGACCCCGGTGAAAGGCCGCTGACCATGCGCCTGTTGGGACGCCGCCGAAGCATCGTCGGGCTGGCCGTGGCCGCCCTGATGCTCGGCGCGCCGCTGCGGGCGCAGGACGCGACTACTTTGAAGAAGGACATGGTCGGGCAATGGGAACTGTCCACCACCGAGCGGAGCAAAACCTGCGTGGTCACGCTGAAACCTGACAGTTCGGCGCAGGGCCTTAAGCTGGATCTGGAGCCTGGATGTCCCAAGGCGCTGCCGTTTACCCGGGATATCGCGGCGTGGACCATCAAGGGTCTCGACATCGTCCGGCTGCAGGATGCGGCGGGGTTGCCGGTTATCGATTTCACCGAAGTCGAAAGCGGTATTTTCGAAGGCTTGCGCACGGGTGAGGGCGTCTACATCCTGCAGAACCTTGCCGCCGCACGATCCCTGGCCAAGTCGATGGACCAGATGATCGGAGACTGGTCCATCATGCGCGGCAGCGGGCGCACCATCTGCGGTCTGACGCTGACCAACACCGAAGTCTCGCCGGATAATTTCGCGGTGTTTCTGAAGCCGCGCTGCGACCCGCTGGTGGCGGGCTTCAAGCCCACGCAGTGGCGGCTGGAGCGCGGCGAGATGCTGTTGATGTCCGCGTCAGGCGAGATCTGGCACTTCGAGGCCGACGACAACGCGCAATGGCGCCGCGTGCCCGACAGCGCCGACTCGCTGATTCTGGTGCGGCAGTAATCATCAAATCAGCTTCAATCCCTTCAAGCTCGCGTGTCCGTTCTTGCCGACGATGATGTGGTCGTGCACCGCGATCCCCAGCGGTTTTGCGACGTCGATGACCGAACGCGTCATCTGCACGTCGGCCTGCGACGGCGTCGGGTCGCCGGAGGGATGGTTGTGCACCATGACGATCGCGGTCGCCGATAGCTCCAGCGCGCGCTTCACCACCTCGCGTGGATAGACCGGTGTGTGGTCGACGGTACCGACCTGCTGGACCTCGTCGGAAATCAACTGGTTGCGCTTATCGAGAAACAGGATGCGGAATTGCTCCTTGTCGGCAAAGGCCATCGCGGTGCGGCAATAGTCGATCACCGTTGCCCAGGAGGAAAGAACGGTGCGTTGCTTCAACTGTCCCTTGGCGACCCGGCTCGCGGCGGCGGCGATCAGCTTGATTTCGGTGATCGCGGCCTCGCCAAGGCCGACAACTTCGCGCAAGCGCGCATCCGGTGCATGGACCGCTTCGGCGAACGAGCCGAACTTGACGATCAGCGATTTTGCCAGAGGTTTGACGTCGCGCCGCGGCTGCGCGCGGAACAGCACCATCTCCAGCAGTTCATAATCGCTCAGCGCATCCGCGCCGACGCCGCGGAATCGCTCGCGCAGCCGCTCGCGATGGCCATGGTAATGCGGCGCTTCGGCAAGGCCTGACGGTTCGTGAGGGTCGAGGGCATCTGCTGGCATGGACGCAACTGTCGGTGAACGTTACTCACCAGCATGCCGTGCCCGGCAACTTTTGCAACCGGGAATTGTCAGGCTAGGGGAAAAGCCCTGGATCAGATCAAAAAGCCCGAGCGCCTCATCAATCCACCGCCGGCGGCTTTTCCTGATGGCGCTTGGAAAGCGTAAAAATTTCCACGCCGGTGGCAGTGACGCCCACCGTGTGCTCGAACTGCGCTGATAGCGAGCGGTCGCGCGTCACCGCGGTCCAGCCATCCGACAGCACTTTTACGTGCGGTTTGCCCAGGTTGATCATCGGCTCGATGGTGAAGAACATGCCGGGTCTCAGCGGCACGCCTTCGCCGGGACGGCCGACATGGATGATGTTCGGTTCGTCATGGAACATGCGACCGAGACCGTGGCCGCAAAAGTCGCGCACCACGCTCATTTGCTGCGGTTCCACAAAACTCTGGATCGCGTGACCGATATCGCCTGTTGTGGCGCCGGGCTTCACCGCGGCGATGCCGCGCATCAAGGATTCATAGGTGACATCGACCAGCCGCTCCGCCTTGCGGGCGATCGGTCCGACCGCGTACATCCGACTGGAATCGCCGTACCAGCCGTCGACGATAAAAGTGACGTCGATATTGACGATGTCACCCTCCTTCAGCGCGCGGTCGCCCGGCATGCCGTGGCAGACCACATGGTTGATCGAGACGCAGGTCGAATAGCGATAGCCGCGATACATGAGGGTGGCAGGGTAGGCGCCATGCCCGAAAGCGAAATCGCGGACGAAATCGTCGATTACGGAAGTCAGCACGCCTGGCTTGACCAGATCCGTCAACTCGTCGAGGCACAACGAGGTCAGTGCACCGGCCTTGCGCATGCCGGCAAAGGCACCGGGACCGTGCAGTTTGATCTGCCCGGTCTTGCGTTGCGAGGTTTCGGAGGCGTCGACATAGCTCATGGAGTGATCTTCGGGCTGATCGCGCGGCGGGCAGCGAACGTGAAATCTATCATGAGCCCAATTTAGTGATCGTCGCCGTCAGCGCAAGCACGTTGGCGGTGTTCGGATGCTCCTATAAAATGGGTTTTTTCTCAATAATCCACCCAGCCGCGGTTGCCAGCCGCGGTTCACCCAGGGTTGTGGAGTATCATCGACCTGATTTGAACGATTTTACCGCTGTAACTACGAAAACAGGCCTGCGGCGATTTCGACTGGTACTCCGACCATGTTGTTGTCATGATTGTTGATGATGATGCAGCTCTGGGTTGCTGTTTTTACCGTCGTTCAGTCGGCTTCGGCTACCCGCCAAATTGCCCCCCGCCGAATCGCTCCGCATTTCAGGAGGCCCAGATGCCGCGACGTCCCGCTGACGCTGATTCGACATCGAGGGCCGTCACCCAGACCCCGCATGCCAACGAAGACGCCGTCATGTTTCGCATGCTGATTGTCAGCGACGTCCGGCTGTACCGCGATGCACTTGCTGCAAGTCTCAACCGGAATACGTGGCTGAGCATTGTGGGCTCTACCGACCACGCGGGGGCATTGTTCGACGTCGAGCGCGTCGCGCCGGAACTGGTGTTGCTGGACGTGTTCGACTGGCACGGCCTCGAACTTGCCCAAAAACTGGTGACGTTGCGACCGGAGCTGAAAGTTGTGGCGATCGCGTTGCCCGAGATCGCCGGTCTCGCTATCGCCGCGACCCTGCGCGGGATTTCCGGTTTTGTGCCGCGCAACGGATCGATCGAAGATGTTCTTGCCGTGATCGAGCGTCTGGCGGTGCGCCCCCACGAGCCGGTCGTGCGCCCTATCCCGGTTTCGATTGCTCCCGACCTGGCCAATGGCGATGGCAGGAACAGGACCGAGGTCGCGGATCTCACACCGCGCGAGGGCGAAATCCTACAATGCATCGAACTTGGCCTTTCCAACAAGGAAATCGCCCGCGATCTCCGGATTGAGGTCGGCACTGTCAAGAACCACGTCCACAATATTCTGGAAAAGCTGCAGGTGAGCCGACGCAATCAGGCCGCTCATCGCATTCGCGCGCGACCTTCCGCCTCGTGATTCGCTCTTGATGCGAATCGATCCGCCGCCACTCCCGCGGCGGATCGATGGGCTGCGACGTTACAACAGGCCCGCGGCGCGCAATTGGGCCAGCCTCTGGATCAGCGCCGGGTTGAAGCCGAAGCCCGGGGGCAATCCATTGGAAAACGGGCCAAACGCCGACACCGGCTGGGCAAAGGGATTGGCCTGAAACGCCGCCGACGCGAATTGCGGACCGGCGTCAAACGGGGATACGGCGCTTGCGGCAGGGCTGAGCGACGCGGCGGCCGGTTGCGCCGAGGCGACCTGGGTGACGCCGGCGAGCCCAGCGCTTTGCAGATCCGGCATGCCGGCGCCTTCGCGGGTCGGGTCGCCAAGATAGCGAATACCGGAATTGGCGAGCAGCGAAAACAACTGCGCCACCCGCTGTTCGCCGCGAATTCGGGCGCTGTCGCGTAATAGCGGATGATGCGCCAGCAACAGAGCGCCCATTCCGGTGACGTGTGGTGTTGCCATCGAGGTGCCGTCCCAGGCGGCGTAGCCGCCGCCCGGCACGGTCGAGATGATCGCCACGCCAGGACCGCCGCCCGCGATCTGCGGTCCGAAGCAGGTGAATTTGGGCGAGAACATCTGTCCGGCGACGAGGCCGGGCACCACGTTTTGCGCATGGTAGCTGTCGGGCGGAAACTGATCGAGCTGGCCGAGCGCCGACACCGTGAACACCGATGGCACCACGCCGGGGAACTGCACCGGGCCGCTGGCATTGCCAGCTGCGACGATGCAGGCGACGCCGCTTCGCCGCGCTTCCGCCAGCTTGTTGACGATGAGTTCGGAGGCCTCACCGCTGCCCAGGCTCATATTCACGATGTCGAGCCGTCGCTCGATGCTCTGGTCCAGGGCGTCGAGCAGGTCGCTGAAGCGGCCGCCTGGAAATACTTTCAACGCATGCACTTCCGCCAGCGGTGCGAAGCCGCGGATGCCGGCAAGCGCATTGGAGGCGGCGGTGATGATGCCGGCACAATGCGTGCCGTGCGACATCGTATCGTGGTTCCAGCTGCGACTGTCGCGGTTGTTGGTGAGATCCACGCCATTGGTAACATGAGTCAGCTGCGGATGCGCATTATCGCAGCCGGAATCGATGATACCGATCTTGACGCCTTGTCCGCCCAGCGAAGCCGCGATCTGATCCAGCTTCATCAGGCGCTGGCCCCAGCCGACCATGCCGGTCTGCGGGAAGCCGTCATAGGTCTCGCTCAATGGCCGCAACTGCAGGGTATTGATCCCGCTCGATAGCGATGGCGCCCGGATCATCCGATCCCAGTGGTCGGCAAACGGCTTGATATAGATCGCCTGGATGGTCTCGATCGAACCGCCGAATACGGTGACCGTGACCTCGCCCTTGTCGTCGGTCAGGCCCTGGGCCGGAAAGCCGAGGCCGTAGACATAGACTGTGGCCCTTGGCAGCAAGCGTCCACTGGTGCCGACGACGCGGACTCGGACATCGACGCCGGGTCCCGGGAGCATCGACATTGCGTTGCTGAAGGCGGAGATCGCGCCGTCATCGGCATGTCGCAACAGGGCATCACGCTCGACGATGATATTGGGTCCGGCTGACGCGACCAGCGCCGCGCCACGCGCCGGATCCATTTCCGCGACGACGACTTCGGCCGCGCCGCCGCCGCCCGCCGAAAATGCGCCGAAGCCGCGCGGCTGCATCCTTCGCACGATCCGCACATCCGGCATGTTGCTCAATGTATTGAGAATGACATCCGCTGCCATTGGCTGAACGCCGGCCTGCGGCCGTGGTGCTACCAGGTAGCGTTCCGGTCGCACCGCGACGGTGGCCTCGACGGTCTGCCGCGACGGCGTTCCACCATTGCCGGATTGTGTGGCGCCGTTGTTGCTGCCCGTCGCCGCGGGCTGATTGTTGCTGCCATTGTTGTTGGTCGGCTCGGCCATGGCGTTCTCCTCTGACTTGGGTTGCTGGATGAAATCCAAGCACGTCCCGCTTCAGCTAAAACGGGGTCAGCTTGGCATTGCGTTCGATGATCAGGGTGTCGTTGAAATGCGCGCGTAATTGCTCGAACGAACCGGTCGGCAGGTTCACGATCAGGCGCGGCTGATCCGGACGCCCCGCGCGCTCCACGATGTGAGCGCCCGGAATGTCCTTCAGATGTTGTTCGAAGCGGGAGAGGTCGCTGGCGTTGGTTCGCGCGGCAACCAGGAATTGGTCGAAATCACCTGACCCATTCGGCATGATGGTACTCTCCTGTCTGGATGAAAGCCCCTCGCGCCGATCGACTGGTCGGAGGGGCTCTCAATGTGTCAGGTCCGTCGTGTGGCAGGCAAGGGGATCACGCTTCCTTGCAACGGTCTGCCGCGGCTAGCCCAGATAGCCCCCGCCATAGACGGGATAATTCTGCGCGTAGGCTCCCTGCGGGACATATTGAGGGCCCGCCTCGAATGGCAGGATGCCGCCGAGAATGCCACCAGCCGTACTGCCGATGGTACGACCGAGATTACGGTTGCCCAGTACTTTCCCGAGCGCGCCGCCACCGAGCCCGCCCAGCGCGCTGCCGAGGAAGCCTCCGAACAGACCTTGCGGTGCGAACTGCGGACCCGCCTCATAGGGCTGGTACGGCGCCGCCTGAATATAATTCTGCGGTAGGAACTGCGCGGAGGCGTCGTAGGGCTGGAACTGGGCGGGATCGAGCTGCGGCCCGGCTTCGAACGGCAGGAAGCGCGCGAGATTGCCGGCGATTCCACCGGCGAACTGTCCGGCGCGCCGGTTGCCCGCGAGGCCACCGACGATTCCTCCCACCGGTCCGGCAATGCCACTGATGAGATTACCGAAGAAGCCCTGCGGGGCGAATTGTGCGCCGGCATCCTGCGGCAGGTACTGTCCGGACTGGTCGGCATAGCCCTGCGGAGCATATTGAGGACCTGCCTCGAATGGCAGGAAGCGGCCGAGCTGCCCGGCAAGGCCACCGATGGTCTGACCGAGACCTTGGTGGCCAAACCGTCCGCCAATGGCGCCGCCAAGCGGCGCACCGACCTGACCGAGCAAATTGCCGAAGAAGCCCTGCGGCGCGAACTGAGCGCTGGCATCCTGTGGCAGATATTGTCCGGATGGGTCGGCAT
>JACMOT010000547.1 GCA_014377915.1 Tardiphaga sp. | reverse complement strand
TGCCTCCCGCCGCCGCCAATGGCGTGCTGCTCGCCTTTGTGGCGAACTGATAGCATTTCCGGAGAGCGCCGCGCCTAGCAGTATCAACTGCGACGCGGCGTCTCATGCGGAGCCGCTCGATCCAATTCCGCGACTGGCGCTGACGCCACAGCGGAACATCCGCTGACCTCGCCAACGATTCAGGCGAGCCCGGTTTCCAATTCCTGGATTTCTGCTTTCCAACAACAGACGGCCGCGACTGTCGACGACGCGTTGACTTGCCTATTCACATGCGAACCTAATGACGGCCGTCAGATCTCATGCGAAGCGGAGTATTGAATGCCCTATGCGACCACGGACGACGGCGTGCGGCTTTACTTCGAGGAAACCGGCACCGGCCACCCGGTGATTTTCGTCCATGAGTTCGCCGGCGACATGCGCAGCTACGAACCGCAGATGCGCCATTTCGGCAAGCGCTACCGCGCCGTCTCCTATAATGCCCGCGGCTTCCCGCCGTCCGACGTGCCCGAACATGTGTCCTCCTATTCGCAGGCGCGCGCCGCCGACGATATCCTCGCGGTTCTGGATCACCTCGGGGAAAAGCAGGCGCATGTCGTCGGCCTGTCGATGGGCGGCTTCG
Organism: Tardiphaga sp.; assembly: GCA_014377915.1. The sequence continues at coordinate 9,385 of JACMOT010000547.1, read as the reverse complement.
CCACGCTGCATTTCGGGCTTCGCCATCCGGACCGCGCCGCTTCGCTGTGCATAGGCGGCTGCGGCTACGGCGCGGAACTGGAAAAGCGCGAAGGATTCAAGAAGGAGGCCGACATCATCGCCAGGACGCTGCTGGAAGGCGGCATGAAGGCGTTTGCCGAGAAATATGCCTACGGCCCCACCCGCGTCCAGTTCGAGAACAAGGATCCGCGCGGCTTCGCCGAATTCAAGACCATGCTCGGCGAACATTCCGCGCTGGGCTCGGCGAACACCCAGGCCGGCGTGCAGAAGGAGCGACCCTCGCTGTACACGCTGGTCGACGAAATGAAGAAACTGACAGTGCCGACGCTGATCATCACCGGCGATGAGGACTGGCCCTGCCTGCTGCCGGGCATCCTGATGAAACAGAGCATCAGCTCGGCCGCGCTGTCGGTGATGCCCAATGCCGGGCACACCATCAACATCGAGGATCCCGAGGAATACAACCGCCGGGTCGGCGATTTCCTCCACCATGTCGAGAGCGGACGCTGGCCGATGCGCGACCCCCGCGCCATCAGCACGTCGATCACCGGCATGAAGGCGTAATATCATAGATCTTGACGGCCGGACCGTCAGCGACACGATGCGCGCCGTGGTCAACGACTTCGCCACACTGGCGCGCGGCACCTATAGCTTCGCGCCGACGGCCGACGCTCACCGTCACGGCTAATGAGAGGCCAGCATCATGCCCATCCTGATCACCGGAGGCTCCGGCTTTGTCGGCCTGAACATCGCGGCCACCCTGCTGGCCGCGAACGAGCACGTCGTGCTCTATGGCCCCGACCGCCCGCCGGCGGCGGCCGAGCGTCATCTGCGCAGCCTGCCGGGATCGATCGACATCGAGATCGGCGACGTCCGCGATCGTGAGCAACTGGTGCAGGTGATCCGCGAGCATAAAATTGTTTCGCTGGTTCATGGCGCGGCGATCACCGCGGGGCTGGCGCGCGAGACTAAGCAGGCGCGGCTGATCGCGGACGTCAATCTGGGCGGCACCATCGAAGTGCTGGAAGCCGCGCTGGCCTGCGGCATTGCCCGCGTGGTCCAGCTTGGCACCGGCTCGGTACACGGCGCCGTCGCCGCCGACGTCGCGTCCATCGATGAGGACCTGCCGGCGTCGCCGGTCAGCCTGTACGGCATCAGCAAATATGCCGCCGAGCGCATCGCGCTGCGCTACCGCGACACCCGGGGGCTCGATGTTGTCGTGGCACGGCTCGGCGTCGTGTTCGGGCGCTGGGAATACGACACCGGCATGCGCGACACGCTGAGCGTGCCGCTGCAACTGCACAAGATCGCCGAAGCCGGCCAGGTCGCGCGGTTCCGCGACGGACTGCCGGACGACTGGGTCTATGCCTCGGACATCGCGGAGGCCGTTCTCGCGTTGCTCCGGGCACCATCGCTGCGGCACGGGCTGTACCAGATCGCAGGCGGCAGCCGCTGGTCGATCGCCGACTGGTGTGATCGGCTCAAGCAGGTGTTCCCGGCTTTCGATTACCTCATTACCGATGACGAAGCAGTGCTCAATGTCGGCGTCGGCAGCCCGGCCGCGCGGCCCCCTTTCACGGTCGAACGGCTGCGACAGGACACCGGATTTTCCGCGCGCTTTCGCGAGGCGGAGGCTTTTGCCGACTACACGCAATGGCAGCGCGAGCGGAGCTTGGGATAGTTGCCCGCCGAACTCACCCCCCACTCTGGAGATATCATGACCAATTCGCTTGCCGACGCCTTTTCCCTCAAGGGCAAGACGGCCGTCGTGACCGGTGCCGGCGGCGGCATCGGGACCGCCATCGCCATGGCCTTTGCGCAAGCGGGCGCGCGCGTCGCCTGCGTTGATCTGATGTCGCCGGAATCCACGGTGGCCGCGATCCGGACGGCGGGCGGCGAAGCCATGGCGCTCACCTGCGACGTCTCCGATGAAGACCAGACCCGCGCGGTCGGCGACGAAGTCGCATCGAAATGGACCGCCGCCGATGTGCTGGTGAATGGCGCCTCCAATGATGATCCGACCGGCGATGTCCTGCAGCTCGGCCTCGCCGACTGGAACCGGGTGTTTGCCGTCCACGTCACCGGCGCCTATCTGATGAGCCGCGCGATCCTGCCCGCCATGATCCGGGGCGGCGGCGGCAGCATCATCCATATCGCCTCGCAGATGGGCCATGTCGGGGCCAAGGGCCGCCCCAGCTATTGCGCCGCCAAGGGCGCGCTGCTGCAACTGGCCAAGGCAATGGCGCTGGATCACGCCGCCGACAATATCCGGGTCAACTCGCTGTCGCCCGGCGCGATCGACACCCGCCGGCTGCTGCTGCGCTATGATGATGCGACCACCGCGATCGCCGAAAACGCGGCCAAGCATGCGCTGGGGCGCGTCGGCCAGCCGGTCGAGATCGCGCAGGCGGCGCTGTTTCTGGCCAGCAGCGCGTCGAGCTTCATGACCGGCACGGATCTGCTGGTGGATGGCGGTTACACCGCCATCTGACATCGGGGAAGCGGTGGCCCGCGATCTTGCGCGGCCACCGCGCGTTCACTTGCCGCGCGCGGCGATGATGCGCGGGCCGTCCTCGCCGACATCATAGAACAGGCCGGCCATGATCCGCAGTGCCTCGCGCGCGACCGAGCCGAGCAGATGCTCGTCGGGCGCGTGCTGCGAGCAGGACGGATAGGAATGCGGCACCCAGATCGTCGGCAGACCCAGAATATCCGCGAACACGTCATTGGGCAGCGAGCCGCCGAGATTGGGCAGCAGCGCCGGCTTCTTGCCGGTGGTCTGGGCGATCGAGGCGAGCGCCCAGCCGACCCAGGGGTCGGTCGGGTCCAGCCGCGTCGCGGCGAAGGTCTCCATCCGCGCCGGCTTCGCCGTAACGCGCCGCAGCCCGTGCGCATCGAGCCGCGCCTGCACCGCCGGCAGAATGCCGTCGACATCGGTGCCGACCACAAAGCGCAATTGCATGGTCGCCTTGGCGGCCGGCGGAATCGCATTGACCGGCGCCTCCGGCGTGCCGGTCTTGAACGCCAGCACTTCCAGCGTATTCCAGCCAAAAATCTTCTCTTCGGAGGTCAGCCCGGGCTCACCCCAGTTCGGGTCGATCACCGGATCGCCCGGCCCCTGGCCGACGCTGACGTCGGACAGAGCCGCGCGCACCGGCTCCGGCAGGCTGGCCGGGCGCAGCGCGTCGACCAGGATGCGGCCCTGGCTGTCGACCAGGCAGGCGATGGCATGGGCCAGCAGCGTGCCGGCATTGGCCAGCACGCCGCCCCAATTGCCCGAATGATGGCCGCCGGCGCGCAGGTCCACCTCGAGCTCGAAATTCATCGCGCCGCGCGAGCCGAGAAACACCGTGGGCCGCTCCGCGGTCAGGCGGGGACCGTCGGAGCCGATCAGCACGTCCGCCTTCAGCGCCGCGCCCTCCGCCTGCGCGATCGCGCGCAGCCCCGGCGAGCCGGCCTCTTCGCCCATCTCGAGAATGATCTTGCAGTTGAAACCCAGGCTGCCGCCGCGCGCGGCCATCACCTGCTCCAGCGCCGCCAGGTTGATGGTGTGCTGGCCCTTGTTGTCGGCGGTGCCGCGGCCGTACCAGCGGTCGCCCTCGACCACCACCTGCCAGGGATCGAGACCCTCGCGCCAGGTCGAGGCATGGCCGAACACCACGTCGCCATGGCCATAGGTCAGCACGGTCGGCAGGCCGTCGGCCTCGTGACGCTCGGCGATCAGGAACGGGCCGTATCCGGCGGCGGGATTGTCCAGCACGCGGCTGCGGAAGCCGAGCCGCTCGATCGCCGGGATGATCTCGTCGCTGAGATAGGCGTTCAGCACGTCGATGCGATCGCCGCCCTGGCTTTCGGTGGGCATGGCGACGCGGCGCGCCAGATCGGCGCGAAACGCGCCGCTTTCGAAATAATCGGTGGCGCGGGCGACGGCGTCCTGGCGACTCATGGCAGATGCAAATCCTGTTGCGGGACCAGACTGTCCTATACCGGATTTGAAAACACCATAGTGCCGCGCCGCAACGCTCTCATGTCGCGGCAGCCCGGGCCTGTGGCTCACAGCACACGACGACCGACTCGTCAGAATCTGATAGGCTGGAGCATCGCAAGTTTCGGGACAGGCCCGGGCGAACAGCGCTGCCGGGGCTGCCCGCGGAAGGTAAATCATGAGCGACACGGCTGGCCGCGGGACGACCGCATGACCGACCGATCGGAAAGCCGGCCGGCATGGTCGCTCGCGGATCTGGGATGGTCGGATTTTTTCGCCGGGCAAATCCTGCCCGACGAGGTCGAGCTGCTTCCGGCGCGGATCGCCACCGTGCATCGCACCCGCATGACCGCGATCGCGCAGGACGGACCGCTCCGGCTGGTGCTTGCGCCCAATATACGGACCACCGACTTCGCCGTCGGCGACTGGGTTCTGGCTGATCCGCGGAATTTGCTGATGCAGCGAAGGCTGGACCGCCGCACCGTGCTGCAGCGGCGCACCGAAGGCAGCCGCGAGCCGCAGCTCGCCGGCGCCAATATCGACACGCTGTTCATCGTCACCTCCTGCAATGCCGAGTTCAACGTCGCTCGCCTCGAGCGCTATCTGGCGATTGCCAATGAGGCCGGGATCACGCCGGTGATCGTGCTGACCAAAGCGGATCTCGCCGACGACCCGCGGCTTTACATCGACCAGGCCAGCGCGTTGCAGCGCGACCTCGCCGTCGTGGTCTCGAATCCGCGAACCGGCAACGCCACCGACTATCTGCGGCCGTGGTGCGGAGCCGGACAGACGGCGGCGTTGGTCGGCTCCTCCGGCGTCGGAAAATCGACGATGGTCAATTCGCTGGCCGGCGCGACGCAGGAACTGCCGCAGCCAACCGGCGGCATTCGCGAGCACGATGCCCAGGGAAGGCACACCACGACGTCGCGCTCGCTGCATGCGATCGCCGGCGGCGGCTGGGTGATCGACACGCCGGGGATGCGCACGCTGCATGTCAGCGAGGCCAGCGCCGGGATCGACGAATTATTCGCCGAGATCACCGAGCTCGCCCCGCTCTGCAAGTTTCGCGATTGCACCCATGCCCATGAGCCGGGCTGCGCGGTCCGCGCCGCGGTGGCGGACGGCCGGCTCGACGCCGAGCGGCTCGCCCGCTGGCGCGCCATGGTGGCGGAAAACCGCAGCAATACGCCGGGACGGATCAAGCCGGGCGGCAGCCGGCCGAGCCCGCCGCGCCGCACCCGGGCCGGATCCGAGGCCGACTAGACCGGGAGGTCTTTGGATCGAAGAGCCGTCCCCTCCTCCGTCATTACGAGCCCGGGACAAGTTGGCTGTGCCGTATTATCCCGGGGCGAAGCAATCCAGAAAGCGACGAGCGAAGACTGGAATCTTCGCAGCAAGGGCTCCTAGGAAGAAAGGGCACTTGTCCCGGACGCAGCGCAATGCGCCTCCGCGGGAGGCGTCATGAGCTGCTGAGCCGGGACCGCCAAAAACGTCGTTGCCTGATACGGTCCCGGCTCTGCGGAGCGGCATGGCGGCGATGCAAGGGCATCGCCTGAGAATGCCGCACCGCGTCCGGGACACGAGTCTTATCTTTCATATCTCAGGATCAGCCAAAAGGCCGGTCCCAAACTCGCAATGACGGGGCCAGTGATTCAAATCAACAGAAAGTCATCCCGCTCCGCGGGTCCCCCGCCTGCGCGGGGACCACTTGTTGCGACGGATGTGCGCCCCCCGTGCCTGGCGACAACCCGCGCTTGAATTTCGCGCCAGACATCGCTATATATTTTTAATACTGAATAAATGATGTTTAAAACATCGTTTAAGGATGCCTGATGCCATGCTGCCGCCGCGCCCGCGGGCGGGCAGCCATCAAGGCCGCGATCGGGTTCGCTATCGACAAGGAAATCAGTGCCATGCCGCGCAACTACGCGATCGACGACGACGTGTTTCATCAGGTGCAGGGGCCACAGGGCCGCACCGGCATGCCGCAACGCAGCCTCTACAAGATCATCTCCTGCATGCCGATCGAGGCCGACGGACGGCCCCGATACCGGATCCGGAGCGAGACGGAAAAGCTGGAGCGGGTCGTGACCGAAGAACAGATTTTCCGTTCCGCCTGATTTCACGCGACGACACCGCTTCATCAGCCTTCATCGCGACGGGCGCTGTTTTCGAACGGCGATGTCACCGCGTGGCACGAATGCCCGCGAAGTGGCTTTGCTTGAATCGCGGTGCCGGCAACAACGGGAGCCGCGTGCTCCCGGACAGGAATATCAACATGCCGCTTGCTTCAATGCCGATCGAATCAATCATCGTGGCCACGTTCGTGGTCGTCATGTTCGCGGCGCTGATGGCCGCGTTGGCCTGGGGCGTCCACCAGAGCGGCTGACGACATCCGCCCGGGACAACAACACATCCGAGGGCGAGGCCCGCGTCAGGCGGGCGGCGCTGACAGACGATCGCCCGCCTGGAGAATCCCGAGATGACATCCGCGACGCCCTGCATCATCAAGAAATACCGCAACCGCCGGCTCTACAACACCACGACCAGCGCCTATGAAAACGTCGAGAGCCTGGCGGTGATGGCCAAGGGCGGCAAGGTGTTCGTCGTCTATGACGCGAAGTCCGGCGACGACATCACAAGGAGCGTGCTCGGCCACATCATCGCCGAAGAGGAGAAGAAGGTCGGGCAGGACCTGCTGCCGATCGCCTTCCTGCGCAGCCTGATCGGTCTTTATGGCGGCTCGATGCAGCAGATGGTGCCGGCCTTTCTGGAGATGTCGATGGACACGCTGACGCGCGAGCGCGCCAAGCTGCAGGGCTGATCGATGTTGCAGGACCGGACCGGCCAGCCCGGCGACGGGCGCTTCTATATTCCGCGGCTCGACCAGCTCGATACGTCCGGCTGCCTGCCGCTGCGGATGATTTTGTTCGTCGTGCAATTCCGCGCGATGTTCGACGTCGGCAGCGGCGTCGCGAGCCGTCTGGAATTGTCGCAGTTCGACGAGGTGTCGGACCATCTCCATGTTCTCGCGCGCACGCCATCCGGCGACGACTGGAAGTTCGAACGCTTCGCGCCGTTCTCCGCGGCGCGCACCGGCCTCGATTTGACCGGCGCCCGGGTGACCGACCATCGGCTGGCGCCCTATAATGACGGGCTGGCCGGTAAGCTGGGTCGCCTGTCGCGCGACCGATTGCCGTTTTACGTCTGCACGCCGATTGAACAAACGGATGATGGCGAATCCCACCGGCTGTTCATCCCGATGGGCAAGCGCAAGGGCGCGATCACGCATTGCCTGCTGCTGAAACTGTAGCACCTGGTAGCTGGCAGGGTGGGCAAAGCCTCGGCCGCGCGAAGCGCGGCGAGGCGTGCCCACGCACAGGACCTGCCGGATACGCGTGGGCACGGCGCAACGGCGCCCTTGCCCACCCTACAAGTCTGATACTAACGGATAGCATAAGCGGGCGTCACTCGGCCGCCGCGGCCCGTGCCCGCAGCCCGCGCGCGCGGCGGATGCCGGACACCGCGATGACCAGCAGCAGCACCGCGGTGGCGATCAGCAACAGGCCGCCGATCCTCTGGTAGACCAGCACGCCGACCACGCCGCCGATCAGGAACGACAGGATGCTCATGCCGTGCAGGCGAAGCTTCGCCCAATACGGCGCCGCGGTCTCGTTCGGCTCGTGACCGAGCATGATGTCGATCAGCATGCCCAGCTCAATGCCGATATCGGTCGCCGTGCCCGACACATGGGTGGTGCGCACCCGGGCTCCGGAGATCCGCGTCACCACCGCGTTCTGCAGCCCCATCAGGAAACTGATGCCGAGCACCAGCGTCGGCGCGCGGTGCAGCGCCGGCAGGCCGACATCGGCGAAGCCCAGCACCGCCAGCAGGATCGCCTCCGACAGGATGCTGTAGGCGTAGATGCCGTGGATCTGGCGGCGCCGGCCGAAATTGACCAGCACCGTCGAGACCACCGAGCCGGCGATGAAGGTGAGGATGATGGCGAGGAAGAAACCGCCGGTCAGGAAATGGCCCACCGCGATATGGTCCGACAGCAGCGAGACGTTGCCGGTCATGTTGGCGGCGAAAAAGCCGACCGCTTCGAACGCCGCGGTGTTCAATGCGCCGGCAACCGCGGCCAGCGTACAGGCCAGTCGCTGGTCGACGTCGTTGCCGCGCTCTTCGCCTTGCTGCACCAGCATGATGGTCCCCGAAACTCGCGGATGGCGACGACCGGGACGCGGATGGGCGCCGATCAATCGCCGTGGTGGTTATACACGAAAGCGCCCTTGCGCGGTCGCGGAAGCGGGCGCGTGCCGGATCAAGGGCGGGCCCCCCGCGCCATGTCGACGCCGCGCAGCCGGCCACGGCGCAGCGACCACTGCTCATTGTTGTTCCGCATGGCGTCGCGCAGCGCCGCCGGCCGGGCGATGGTTTTTTCGGGAATGCAGGTGATGATCGCGTTGCGATCCTCGATGCCGCGTTCATCGAGCAGCCACGGCCGCAGCGTGTCGCCGGCCAGCCGCGCCGCGATCCAGTCCGGCACCGGGTCGATGTCATTGTTGACGGTGACGTTCATCACGATCCGCCCGCCGGGCGCGAGGCGGGCGCGGATCGCGTCGCAGGTCTGGACATCGAATTCCTCGTTGAAGTGGAAGCCCGGCCCGCCGACATCGATCGCCACGGCGTCGTACAGCTTGCGGTCATCGAACACATGGCTGCGGAAATCCGCGACGATGCAGGGCAGGCCTTCCGGCAGGCCGAAGAATTGCTGCGCGATCATGAAACTGATCGGGTTGTTGTCGACGATGGTCAGCCGCTTGCCGAGCCCGGCCAGCTTGGTGGCGAGATTGCCGCCGCCGCAGCCGAGCACCAGCACGCTGCCCGCGCGGCGCAACAATTCGTCCATCAGCTTGACATAGGTAAAGATGCTCTCGCCCTCGGGCGTCGCCTGGCTCTGCAGCACGCCCTCCTCGAAATAGGCGCGGGTGCCGTTCGACGCATATTCCGCGACCTCGATCTCCCCGTTCCGCCCCATGTACCGTCCGAGGAGTTGCACTGCGCCAGCCTATCCCGATAAACCATTAGAAACGATGCGTGAAACATTTTTTATCACGGAATATACGGTATGCCAATATTGCCACCTGGTGTCACCGCCGGCGACGGGTTCGCGCAATCTGATATGTTGAACATGAAGATTGATGGTTGAAAATGCAGTTTGGATGGCTTACCTCATCCCCAGCACTCTCCGGGGGCCTGCCGAAACATGATCACCGCCAATCAACTCCGGGCCGCCCGCGCGCTGCTGAACATCGACCAGCGCCAGACCGCCGAATTGACCGGCCTGTCGGTGCCGACGATCCAGCGCATGGAGGCC
>JACMOT010000546.1 GCA_014377915.1 Tardiphaga sp. | reverse complement strand
GGCGGACGATTTGGTGTCGGCCAGAGCGAGGGAAGGCAGCACCAGGACAGTGGCGGTGACGGCATACCGGATCATGGATTGCTCCCGTAAGGACTGGCGTGGAGGTTACACTCTACCTCGGGAAAATGAACCGTAGCTGAAGCCTCGCCGAGTTGCGATCACTCCTGCGGCTCGCTGATGCTCTCGCCCCCGGCATCGACGCGCATCCAGCCCGATGGCGCCAGCCGCTGCTGCGGCAGATAGCGGCCCTTGTAGTCCATCTTCTTGGAGCCTTCGATCCAGTAGCCCAGATACACATAGGGCAGGCCGAGCCTTCGGGCGCGGGCGATGTGGTCGAGGATCATGAAGGTGCCGAGCGAGCGGCTCTCCTCGCCGGGCTCGAAGAACGAATAGACCATCGACAGCCCGTCGCTGAGAACATCGGTCAGCGCCACCGCGAGCAGATCGAGGCCGCGGCCGGTGATGCCGGTGTCGGGACCGCGGCGGCGATATTCGATGATGCGGGTCTCGACGTGGCTGTCCTCGACCATCATCGCATAATCCAGCACGGTCATGTCGGCCATGCCGCCATGGCGATGGCGTTGGTCGAGATAGGCGCGGAACACGGAATATTGTTCCGAGGTCGGCACCGCGTTGCGCTGCTCGCCGACAATGTCGGCATTGCGCGCCAGCACCTTCTTGAAGTTGCGCGACGGGCGGAATTCATTGGCGATAACGCGGACCGAGACGCAGGCCCGGCACTGGTCGCAGGCCGGGCGGTAGGCAATCGACTGGCTGCGCCGGAACCCGCCATGGGTCAGCAGATCGTTGAGGTCGCCGGCCTTGTCGCCGACCAGATGGGTGAACACCTTGCGCTCGTGCCGGCCCGGCAGATAGGGGCAGGGCGACGGCGCGGTCAGGTAGAATTGCGGAGTGTCGCGCGAGTGCTGGGTCACGGGTTGCGTCGGTCTCCGAAGCGGATGGCGTCAAGCATCGCGCCGCGCGGGCAAACCGTCAATCGGTTCGTCCGGCCCCTCAAACGCTTCTGGCCGGCTGAGCCATCCGGGCCTGCGCCGAGCCGTTGACCACCACGGTTCCCAGCACCAGATCGTGCAGCAACTGGCGGCGGCCGTTGAGCAGGCCAACCAGCAGCACCAGCGGGGTCAGCAACGACACCGAGGCCCAGAACAGCAGCGCATGCGCGCAGCCGAGCACGAAATAGCCCGGCGTGCCCGAAAAGGTGCGCATCCGCAGATCCATCATCCGCATCCCCCAGGTGGCGGAATGCGGGCCGCCCAGCGACATGCCGTAATACACCACCGGCCAGATCACGGTGGCCGGCGACACCAGCCAGAACAGGCCCCAGCCGAGGCCGAGGGTGACCAGGCCGAATACGAAAATGAAGATCACGGCGAGAATCACCGGGATCGAGATCACGATCAGATCGATCAGGAAGGCGAAGATCCGCTTGCTCAGCACGCCGCGAAAAAGGTCCGGCTGCTGCCAGGGATCGTACAGCGAGCGCTGAGGTTGAGCGCCGCTGCGCCAGGTGGTGCCGCCATTTCCAGTGTTGTCCGACATTCCCTGACTCCTGTGTCCGCATTCGCTCAGGCAGGACATGGATATCACCACCCCCCGCTGCAAGTGTCCGGAACAGTTGCAGACGGGCATTGGTGGGGAGAAGGCGCGGTCTCTTTCTTCCCTCTCCCCTTGTGGGAGAGGGTGGATCGAACCGCGAAGCGGGTTCGAGACGGGTGAGGGGTCGCCACAGACTCCATCGCCCAGTAGCCCCTCCTCCGTCGCGGCTGGGCCGCGCCAGCTTTTCCCACAGAGGGAGAAGGAAGAAAGCGAGCGCGCGCCGCCTTAGCGCCGTTCGCGCAGCTTCTCCGCGGCGGCCGGGGCAAAATAGCTGAGCACGCCATCGGCGCCGGCGCGCTTGAAGCCGAGCAGGCTTTCCATCATCGCGCGGTCGCCGTCGATCCAGCCATGATTGGCGGCGGCCATGATCATCGCGTATTCGCCGGACACCTGGTAGGCGAAGGTCGGCACCGCGAAATTGTCCTTCACGCGGCGGATGATGTCGAGATAGGGCATGCCGGGCTTCACCATCACCATGTCGGCGCCTTCGGCGAGATCGAGTTCGACCTCGC
>JACMOT010000545.1 GCA_014377915.1 Tardiphaga sp. | reverse complement strand
TCTCGCCCTGGAAAGCCAACGCCTCGGACCGTGAGTTGGTCCCCGGCGGGTCGTCGGGCGGGTCGGCAGCGGCAGTTGCAGCGCGCCTCGTCGCCGGCGCGACTGGTACCGATACCGGCGGCTCGATCCGCCAGCCCGCGGCCTTCACCGGCACGGTGGGGATCAAGCCGACCTACGGTCGCTGCTCGCGCTGGGGCGTCGTGGCGTTTGCGTCGTCGCTCGACCAGGCTGGTCCGATCACGCGCACGGTGCGCGACGCCGCGATCCTGCTGCGATCGATGGCCGGCCACGACCCCAAGGATTCGACCTCGGTGGATCGCGCCGTGCCGGACTACGAGGCCGCGATTGGCCGTTCGGTAAAGGGCATGAAGATCGGCATTCCCCGTGAATACCGGCTCGACGGCATGCCGGCCGAGATTGAAAAACTCTGGATGGACGGCGCCGCGCAGTTGAAGGCCGCCGGCGCGGAGCTGGTCGATGTGTCGCTGCCGCACACCAAATACGCGCTGCCGGCCTATTACATCGTGGCGCCGGCGGAAGCGTCGTCGAACCTGGCGCGCTATGACGGCGTCCGTTACGGCCTTCGGGTGCCCGGCCGCGGCATCGGCGAGATGTATGAAAATACCCGCGCCGAAGGGTTTGGCGCTGAGGTCCGCCGCCGCATCATGATTGGAACCTACGTTCTCTCCGCCGGCTATTACGACGCCTACTACCTCCGTGCGCAAAAGGTGCGCACGCTGATCAAGCAGGATTTCGAGGACTGCTTCGCGCGGGGCATCCATGCCATCCTGACGCCGGCGACGCCGTCGGCCGCGTTCGGCATCGGCGAGAAGGGCGGGGCTGATCCGATCGAGATGTATCTGAACGACATTTTCACGGTCACCGTGAACATGGCGGGACTTCCCGGTATCGCGGTTCCCGCCGGCAAGGACGCGCAGGGCCTGCCGCTCGGACTGCAACTGATCGGCCGCCCGTTCGACGAGGAGACGCTGTTTTCGCTGGGCGAGACCATCGAGCAGGCCTCGGGGCGGTTCACGCCACCGACATGGTGGGCATAGAGCGCGGCGTGCGAGCGAGAGGTTTTACGTTGCGTTTTTTGTCGCCTTTGGTCATGGTTTGTCCATGAGCATGGTTGTTGTATGAGCGCTGACGACGGTCTCCCGTCATCCCAACAGGTCGATCAGATTCTGGGATCGTCGAAGCTTGCGCAGGCGATCGAGAATGATCGCTACAAGCATCTGCTCGATCATGTTCCCGTGGCCATCGCCATTTCCCGCGGCTCACGCAGCGAGCAGCAGGTCGTCTACGCCAACAAGGCGTTTGAAATCCTGATGGCGATGATGGCTTCCGACGTGGAGGGCCAGAACTGGACCTGCCTCGACGGTTTTCTCAATGAAGACGATCAAAGCCAGACGCTGGGCGAGGCGATCCGCAATGGTGAGGATTTTATCGGCGTGTTCCGTCCGTCCGGACCGGTAGACCGCCTCGTGATCGTGCAGGCCTATGCCTCGGTGATCGAGAGCGACCGCGGCGTCGAGAATTTCAGGATCGCCGCGCTGGTCGATGTCGGCGGTCGCGAGCGGGCGCAGATCGAGCAGTTCGAGAACCAGATCCGCGACCGTGACATGCTGATGCGCGAGCTGCAGCATCGCGTGAAGAACAATCTGCAGCTGATCACGGCGCTGGTACGGCTCGAGGCGCGCTCGGCCGCGGAAGGCGAATCCGTGGCGCTGGCGCGGCTGGCCAGCCGGATCGACGCGCTGACGGTGCTGTACCGGACGCTGTCGGCGGAGAACGCCGCCGCGGATATCGATCTCGGCCAGTATCTGGCGGACATCGGCAAGGCCGTGATGGAGGCCAATGCGATGCCCGGCATCGCCCTGGACGTGCAGGTCGGCTATTGCCCGATGTCGATTAATATCGCGATGCCCGCGGGCCTCCTGGTCAACGAGATGCTGACCAACGCCCTGAAATACGCCTTCATTGGTCGCCCCGGCGGTCAGCTCAAGCTGATCTGCAAGGTCGAAGGTGGCCATGTCACGGTGGTGGTGTCCGATGACGGCGTCGGATTGGGCGAAAGCCAGGAATGGCCGTCGCCGCGCAAGCTGGGCGCGCTGATCCTTCAGACGCTGAAGGAAAATGCCCCGAACGTGAAATTCAATGCCGAGAGCATTCGCGGGCAGGGCACCTGGTTCACGCTGGTGTTCGACGCGGCGCCCGGCACGCAGCCGAACTAAACCGGCCCGGGCGACTTAGCCTTTCAATAACCATGATGCTGACGCATCTGCGTCGGTCGCGCCGTTTGGCATCAAATGGCAATTGTTTTCCCTAGGATGTGTTGAGAACTTTCCGAAACGCACGGTCGTCACTGGCTTGGCCCAACCGGTAAGTCCGCGGACATTGATCGATTGAAGGCGCGCGAGCGGAAGTTGGATGAGCAGGTTATGGTCTATCGGCGCCATCGTCACGAGCGCCGCTTTGTTGGTCGGCTGTGCCTCGGTCTACAACGTCCCGGTCAATGTACCGATCAGCTCCATTGCAGGCATCGACAAGGAAAAGCTGGGCTTTGAAGATCCGGCGGCGCTCGATGATTCCCTGGTCGGCCTGTCGTTTTCGGGCGGCGGCACCCGGGCCGCGGCGTTTTCCTTCGGCGTGTTGCAGGAGATGGACCAGATCCCGGTCCGCGGCACGGGCACGATGCTGGACCGCGTCGATTTCATCTCCGGCGTCTCGGGAGGTTCGGTCACCGCCGCCTATTTCGGGCTGAAGAAGCGCGAGGGGCTGTCGGATTTCCGCGAACGTTTTCTGTTGCGGAACGCGGAGGAGGGACTCACCACCACGCTGTCGCTCGGCACCATCGGTCGCGCCTTTTCCGGCGGCATCAACGACTCCGTCGGTTTTACCAAATGGCTTGACGCAAACCTGTATGGCGGCGCGACCTTCGAGCGGTTTCAGGCCAATGGACGGCCGCGCATCTGGATCAATGCCTCCGACATCTATAACCGGGTGCCGTTCGTGTTCGGCGCCACCGCCTTCACCGCGATCTGCAGCGACCTGTCGCGCTATCCGATTTCCAGCGCCGTCGCGGCATCGGCCGCGGTACCGATCGCCTTCGCGCCCGCCGTGGTGCAGGCCTTTCCCGGCACCTGCACCGATCCGCTGCCGCCCTGGATCGCCAAGGCCGCCGCCAATCGTAATTCGTCACCGATGCTGGGATCTTATGCCAAGGCCATCATGCGTTACCGCGATGGCGCGGTGCCCTACATCAAGCTGATGGATGGCGGGTTGGTCGATAATTACGGGATTTCAGGCTTCACCATCGAGCGGGAGTCCTCCGACACGCCCTATGGCCCGCTGACGCCGCAGCAGGCGGTGAAGGTTCGTCGCGCCATGTTCCTGGTGGTCGACTCCAAGGCCGGGATTTCCGGCGACTGGGTCAATACCGTGGAAGGACCCAGTGGCGTCGCGTTGCTCGCCGCGGCGGTGGACACCACCATGGACGCCAGCGTCGGCGCCAACTATTCCGCCTTCGATCGCTCGATGAAGGACTGGCAGACGTCGCTGATCAAATGGCGCTGCGGCCTGTCCGGGGCCGAGCGCGCGCGCTATGGCGCGCGGCCGGGCTGGAATTGCAAGGATCTGAATTTCTTTATCGGCCGGCTTGGTTTCGGTCAGCTCGAGCCGACGCGGGCGAAGCTGCTGGAAGCCGTTCCGCCCCGCTTTCACCTGCCTCCCCAGCAGGTCGACGAAGTCATCGCCGCCGGCCGCGACACGCTGCGTGCCAGCCCGATCTTCCAGGCCTTTGCCCGCGGGCTGTGAGGCTCGAACGCTGCGAGAGAGATATGGGAAAGCATCGCGGGGGGTTTTCCCGGCGCCCCGGCCGGAGTAAAAGCCGACCATGAACGCACCTGTCAAATCGTCAAAACTCATCAAGGGCGCCACCGGCGACTGGGAAATCGTGATCGGGCTGGAGGTCCACGCCCAGGTGACGTCCCACGCCAAGCTGTTCTCCGGCGCTTCCACCGAATTCGGCGGCGCGCCGAACAGCCACGTCTCGCTGGTCGACGCGGCGATGCCTGGCATGCTGCCGGTGATCAATGAGCATTGCGTCAGCCAGGCGGTGCGCACCGGCCTTGGCCTGAACGCGCAGATCAACCGGCGCTCGACCTTCGACCGCAAGAATTACTTTTATCCCGACCTGCCGCAGGGCTACCAGATCAGCCAGTACAAGTCGCCGATCGTTGGCGAGGGCGAGGTGGTCGTCGAATTCGGCGACGGCGACAGCATTACCATCGGGATCGAGCGGCTGCATCTGGAGCAGGACGCCGGCAAGCTGTTGCACGACCAGAACCCGACGATGTCATACGTCGACCTCAACCGCTCCGGCGTGGCGCTGATGGAGATCGTCTCCAAGCCGGATATGCGCTCATCGGAGCAGGCGCAGGCCTATGTGACCAAGTTGCGCACCATCCTGCGCTACCTTGGCACCTGCGACGGCGACATGGAGAAGGGCAGTCTGCGCGCCGACGTCAACGTCTCCGTGCGCAAGCCCGGCGCTGAACTTGGCACCCGCTGCGAGATCAAGAACGTCAATTCGATCCGCTTCATCGGTCAGGCCATCGAGGTCGAGGCGCGGCGCCAGATCGGCATCCTCGAGGATGGCGGCAAGATCGACCAGGAAAGCCGGCTCTACGACCCCAACAAGAGCGAGACGCGGTCGATGCGCTCCAAGGAAGAGGCGCATGACTACCGCTATTTCCCGGATCCGGATCTGCTGCCGCTGGAATTCAGCGAGGAGTACGTCGCCCGGCTGAAGGCTGACCTTCCCGAACTGCCGGACGAGAAGAAGGCCCGCTTCATTGGCAGCTTCGGACTGTCGCCCTATGACGCTGCCGTGCTGGTTGGCGAACGGGAAAGCGCCGACTTCTTCGAGGCGGTGCTCGAAGGGCTCGCCGACAAGGCGCGTGACGGCAAGCTCGCCGCCAACTGGGTGATCAACGAATTGTTCGGCCGCCTCAACAAGGAAGGCCAGGCCATCGAATCGTCGCCGGTTTCCGCCGCGCAGATCGCCGCCATCGTCGACCTGATCGGCGAGGGCACCATCTCCGGCAAGATCGCCAAGGACCTGTTCGAGATCGTCTGGACCGAGGGCGGCGATCCGCGCGCGCTGGTGGAGGCCCGCGGCATGAAGCAGGTCACCGACATCAGCGCGATCGAACAGGTGGTCGACGACATCATCAAGGCCAATCCCGACAAGGTGGCGCAGGCGCAGGCCAAGCCGGCGCTGATGGGATGGTTCGTCGGCCAGGTGATGAAGTCGTCGGGCGGCAAGGCCAATCCGCAATCCGTCAATGACCTGCTGAAGCGCAAGCTCGGACTCTGACGAGCGCCGGGACTATCCGTCGCGCGCGGTTTCCCGGCGTTGACGCCAGGGCACCGGTCGCCGCGATGGCTAGGCGGCGGTCCACCCGGCGCGATCGCCGCGACGAATCAGGCATCCGCGATTCGGCGGAAAACGCGGTTGCGACGCGTCGTCAGAAGACGTCAGCTCGATTTTCGCAAAAATTTTTTGATTGCCAAAAATCCCGACTCAGAGTCCGACGCGCTGATTTCGGACGCAAATCCACGACTCGCAGGGCGCGCGGGTTTGTGTAGTTGGTTGCTATCACGAACGACGATTGTATTTGCAGCACAGGCATTTCCTGCGATCTTGACAATCGGAAACGTAGTGTTTTCACGCGTTTTTCACATTGCCGGATGGCGAGTTTGCAAGTTGTCGCTGGGCGCGTAGGGCGGATCGCATCCCGGCGTCGTCAACACTTCCTTAAGCGAGACACTGTTTTTTTGAAACTGTTGGTGTATTCGGGATGTAGTGCATTTCGATTCCCGGGTGCACGCAGCGATAAAGTCGTCTCACACACTACTCGGAGGGCACCATGGCTAAGAAAGTTAAGAAGGCAGTGAAGAAGGCAGTCAAGAAAGCAACCAAGAGCGCGGTGAAGAAGACCGCGAAGAAGACCAAGAAGGTTGCGAAGAAGAAGTAACGCTGCTTCTGAAGAACTTGCCGGCGGTTGCCGCCGGCGACGTCACAGTAGCTCCGACAACGGTTAGCTTCTCGAAGCGGATCGGCAGCGCGGCGGCTCTGGTTGACGAAAGAGGGTGTCGGCGAGACATCAGGTCAAACGGCTGAACCGCGATACCGCAGGGCTTGCCCTGCTGCCAAGCGGTGTGGCGAAGAGCCCGGTAATTCGTTATCGGCGTTCTTGTTCGGTGCGGACCCTTGGTTCGCAGTCTCATCGGTGGCGTTGCCCCATGGGATTTGATCCTGACGTGTTGCCGACGCCCTCGTCTCTGCTCCGGCGTGGTTGATCCCCGGACCCCATCTCCGTACCCCGCACGGCTCTGTCGCAACGCGCCGCTCCAGCCGACGCGAATGGTGCCACCGCCCCCGCGATGCGGGACGGCCGCGCATGATCCACGCCGCGTTGCGTCGATTGGTCCGGCGGTGTTGGGCCGCGGACGCCCGCGCGTTCCGCGATGGTTACGACATCGCCAAGCAGCACGGTAAACCGAATTTCGCGAAATCGCAGGAAGTGCCCAATTTTGCTGGGTTTGTTCTCCGCGGCGGGGCACGCCGCGGCGCGCGCGTTCAGATTCGATTCATCGCGATGCTTAAACTGCCATTCAAATTTTATCGACATCATGATCGCAACAAGCCGGCAAACGGCGGTTGGGATGACGTTGAAAACGGACAGGGGCGCGCTCGGATCAGGGCGGCCAATTATAAAAAAGGATAAAACATGTTTCAGGGACAAATTGATTTTGATACGGCGATGCCGATCGTTGCCAGCGACATTCAGGATGTGCTGTTCGAGCGCGGACTATACTGGGCCAGCGGTCGCTCCGGGATCGTCGATCTCATCGCCGCGCATAAATGGTTTAACCTCGCCGCTCTCAAGGGCCGGGTCGATGCCATCGCGATGCGCCGCGAGATCGCCGAGATGATGTCGGACCTCGATATCGCGGCCGCGCAGCGCGAAGCCCGCGCCTGGATGGTCAGCTCGCACTAATCACGCATCTGCCTGCGAAGGATGAGGGCGCTCGATCATTAATCGAAGCCGCCCGGCATCCTTCGCGGCGATGGGCGTTTGACGGACCTCTCCAAATACGATCGAGGCTCCTTGTTCGGC
Source organism: Tardiphaga sp. (assembly GCA_014377915.1). Next base: position 1,554 of record JACMOT010000545.1, on the reverse strand, counting down.
GGCACGCGCCGACGGCGCTTTTGTCGCGTTCGCGATCATTTATTTGTGTTCCGGGCGGCATTCCCGCGCGCGGCCTTGATCGTCTCACGCGGTTGTCATTCCCCGTTGGTTGTTCGCAGCCGAAGCGACCCGATCTGTTCCTTGTCAGTCACCACAACGGCCGTCCGGCCGTATCGACAAGGATAGGTTCATGTCTACCAGCAATATCTCATCATCATCGATGGTCCGCGGCGCCGCGCTGGCGCTTGTCGCCGCTGCGGCCGTATGGGCCAGCGCGCCGTCCTCCGCGATCGCCGCCTCACGTGACGCGACGCAGACGTCGTCAGCCCGTTCGGCGTCGCGCGCTACGATTGAAGCAGGCGCCGCCCGCAAGAATCATCATCATGCACGGCGATCGAACACCCGCGACGCCTTCGGCAGCATGTCCGGTGGGGCGGTCGGTCCCGGCGCGTCGTCGTCGGGCGGCTATGGCTACGGCGTGGGTGACAATTCGCGCAATCAGACCTGGTAGCTGACCGGGTTGAAATAACCGATGATGCGACCTGCCCCCCACCCGGTGGGCGGTCGGTCGCATCGGCACGGGATGATCGCGATTGAAATGGTTGGCGGAGCCGGAGTCCGCCGAACTCTTCATCGCTCAAACGCGCCGAACCTCGCCGAAGGTTAGAAAAGTCGTGTATTTGCGGGGTCTAATCTCGTCCAAGCTCGCCCAAGACCGTTGAAGATTGCCCAAATCAAGCGTATTTGTGGGGGCAGGAATTGGGGCAGGAATGGCAAAGCTTCTCAACCGTCTTAGTGCCCGGGGGGCGGCATCCGAAAAGCGGATCGGCCGGCACGCTGATGGCGGTGGTCTGTACCTTTCGATTTCCGCCAACGGTGGCAAGCGATGGGTTTTCCTGTTCAGGAAGAATAGCCGGCTCCGTGAAATGGGGCTGGGCAGCTTTACCGGCGTCACTCTGGCGCAGGCCCGCGACTTGGCGTCCGACGCTCGCCAAGTGGTCGCGAGAGGCCTGGACCCCATTGACGAGCGGCCAAAGCCCGATGCGGGGCTGATCTTCTCGGATTGTGCAAGCCGATATATCGAGGCCAATAAAGCCGGCTGGAAAAACGTCAAGCATGGCGACCAGTGGACGAACACGCTGGAAACGTACGCATACCCGACCATAGGTAAATTGCCGGCGGCAGCGATCACGACGAGCCATCTGGTGAAGATCCTTGAGCCGATCTGGGCCACCAAAAGCGAAACTGCCTCCCGGGTCCGCTCCAGGGTGGAACTGGTTTTGGATTGGGCAAAGGTGCACGGGCACAGGGAAGGGGATAATCCGGCGCGGTGGCGAGGGCACCTAGATCAAATCTTGCCGAAAAGGTCGAAGGTAAAACGGGTGCGGCATCACCCAGCAATGCCGTTTGCCGAGGTTCCGGCCTTCGTTGCTGATCTGCGAAAGCGCAACGCACTGAGCGCCCGCGCGCTGGAGTTTGCTATTCTCACGGCGGCCCGCACCAATGAAATCATCGGCGCAACTTGGACAGAGATTAATACCGACCTCGCGCTTT
>JACMOT010000544.1 GCA_014377915.1 Tardiphaga sp. | reverse complement strand
AGCTGACACTGCCCTTGGTGTCGGCACTGAAGCGGGTGATGTCGGATGTGATCCGTCCAGACAGGAAAGCTACGTTCATCGGTTGTCTCCAGGTGTCTCCAGCGGGCCATTCCCGCCGGGATGAACTAGAGCGCAGCCCGTGACTGAGGGACCCCGGCACCGCAGGCGCAGCCGGAGGGAAACTTCCATTTTACGGGTGGTGCGGGCAGACGGCGAAGCCGTGCAACTCGGTCGGGCAAATGGAGGTTGCCGGGGTCCCGCGCGGGCGTAGTATTCATCCCTCCCCAAGGCGGAATGGCTTGCTGGCGATCGCGATCCGGAGATGCGCTGTGAATGACTTTTCGTGGACAAGCAGACGTTGAATTTCACTTGCCCAACGAGACGAGTCCGCCGGTGAAGCACTCCCTGCCTTCGTCATTCGACCGCAGTGATCGTCGCTTGGGTGGGAGTGCAATGGGGGCCGCCGAACCAATCTACATGTTTGTCGCTTCACCGCTGAACGACCGGGCCTGGGACAGGCCGTGTAAAAACGAGTTCGCGGAAGAACGGCCATGATTTCGGAGTGGTGCGGAAGGTGGCCGTTGACCCTCAGGTCTGGATTGCTGCGATCATCGGACGGACGCCCAGGATGGCGACCAGCCTTTTGAAGTTATAGGCCAGGATATGGAGGCTGGCCTCCGTTCTGACATGCTTGAGCGTTTTCATTTGGAAGTGCGTGGAGCCCATCCAGGATTTCAGCGTGCCGAACGGATGCTCGACAGTCTGTCGGCGGATCCGCATTGCCTCTGGGCGACGATCGAGGCGCCGCTCCATCGCCTCGACGACCGCCTCGTGTTGGCGGTTGCCGATGATGGTAGGCTTCACCGGCTTGCGCGGCGTTGTCAGCGTGGCGGCGGTGCTTTCTATTCCCGTCAGTATCGGTACCAGCGACTTCCCTGATCGCAATCTCATCCTGGCCGTCACCTTCGGTGTGATCGTCGTTACGCTCGTCGGACAAGGGGGTTTACTGCCGTTCGTAATCCGCAGGCTCGGTCTCGATCGCGATGGTCGCGCCGAGGCCGAACGCGACAAGAAGGACGAGCGCGCCGTCCGCCGCGGCGCCGTCCAGGCGGCGCTGGGCGAACTTGATCGGATCGAGGCGGATGGCGCAGAACCCAAGATCGTCGTTGCGCTCCGCAAGGAGGAACAGCATCGGCTGGCATATTATGAGAAGAGCGAAGTTGATCCGTTGCCGCGGGCGTCGGGCGGTGCACCGGTGATAAAGACACGGCTGCTAAAGGCCGAGCGCCATTCTGTCGCCAAGGCTTATGCAGAAGGGCGGCTGGCCCGGGCGTCCGGATCGGTCAGCGATACCTGCTGGTCCAGTGCATTCCGGACTTCCTCTTCGCGCGCTGCAAGATCGCGCATCTGCGCGCGCAACTGGGCGATCTTCTCCGTCAATCGCTGCGCCTTCGGCTCGGCAATGTCGCTCTCCTCACGATCAGCACGATCAAGCGCGTCGAGATACCGATCGATATTGTCCTGCACCTGCTTCATCCGCGAGGCGACTTTCGCCGCGGTGTAATTCTTGTCGCGGTTGTTGACCGCCTTCATGTTGCTGCCGTCGATCGCGACAACCGCGCGCGTGAACAAACCCAATTGCCGGCACAGAACAATGAACTGGCTACACACAGCCCGGATCGAAGCGCCGTTTGCCTGGCGGAAGTTGGCGATCGTCTTGAAGTCGGGCGCCAATCGCCCCGTTAGCCACATCAACTCCACGTTGCGCTGGGCTTCACGCTCGAGCCGTCGGCTCGGCTGGACCCGGTTCAGATAGCCGTAGAGATAGATCTTCAGCATCGTCGCTGGATGGTAGGCAGAACGGCCGGTCTCAGCCGGGGTCATTCCCGCGAACTCCGGCGCCTTCAGATCCAGCGCATCGATGAAGGCCTCGACTGCCCGAACAGGGTTGTCTGCCGACACATAATCATCAAGCGATGCTGGCAGCAGATAGTCCTGCCGACGGTCTTGCCCCTGAACGAAACGGCCTATCCCAAAGCCTCCCGAAACACGAGAAAACCATACCAGATTTCGGCGTTTTTGCACAGCCTCGGGACTTTCCTGCCGTTCCGACGCGATGTGCCGAACGGCGGGTTCGATCAGGAGCCGACATCCAGCGATTGCCTGACTAGAAGCGCAATATGTGAAGGGTTTCGGGCGCTTGCGTACGAAAGCCTCCAGCGCAGGAACCCGCGGGCCGCAGACGCTGTGCTATGGGGAAAGAGGATTTCGGACGGTCCTGGTTGCGCTTGGCGTGGCGCTGCTGATTGAGCGGGCGCTGGCGCATTCGGGTATTTTGGACACGAACGGTTGGCCGGCGCAGGCTTTTGCGATGGAACTTTGGGTAACTGGCGCAATGTTCCTGGGACCGGGCACGAGCGATCCTGGTGGCCGTGGCGTGGACGTCGCGGTCACGGTGGAGTGCAGTCCATGCCGGGTCATGGCGCCAACTCCCGGATCTGTGCGGTCGTTTCGGGCGGTGCGCGCGGTTGACACCAGCGGGCGAAGGTCTCGATGATGATCATGTGCCCGCCGCAGCATGGGCATGGTGGCCAGGCGTCGACAGGTTCTT
>JACMOT010000543.1 GCA_014377915.1 Tardiphaga sp. | reverse complement strand
ATCCGTTCAGGCCATCATGCGGCATGGACGGACGCCCCCAGCGGAGGCTCCGCCGGGTTCGACACGGCCAAGGTCGATGAAGTCAGCAGCGGTCCATCCCGCCCGAAACGGCCTACACCGCCACCGGGCGCCGTGATCTCGTCGAACGGCAGCGGACCACAGATCACCATGCAGTAGTCATACTGCGCACGCTGCTCGTTGCCCATCACCATCTGATAGTGCAACCGCATGAAATTGAAGCGATGCCGTTTGAACGAGGCTGGGCTCATCATGGTGTGCATCTGGACGCGGCGGATATTCGGCCGGCCGTCGCCGCGCTCGTGACCGACCCGCTTCAGGGTCACCGGATCGAAGCGGTAGAAGCTGATGGCGTCGTCGCGGGCATGAAATTCAGCCCAGCGAATCGCGGTCTCGCCGGCCACGGCCCGGGTCGCGGCGCGAACGCTGGTGCCGGCCGGATGCAGCGCGAATTTCGGGATCGTCGCCCCCACGGTCAGCACACAGATGGTCGGGCCGTGCCGGGTCAGGTCGGGATCGAGCTTGAGGGCTCGGGCCATCGATTCCATTACCAGCGCGGCGCCGAGGCAGTGGCCGACAATGACGATCTCCTCGACATCCGCGGCCTGTGCCCGGGCCATGATCGCCCTGGCGAATTCATCGACACGGGCGTCCATCAGCGGCCGCTGGCCGTAGACGAACTGCCGCGAAAAAATCCAGTCGTCGAACACATGGTTGATCGGTTTCTTCCAGCCAAGCCAGCGCAGCAGCGCGACGAACACCGCCACCGCGACCATTGCGCCGAACGCGAAGGCGGCGACGCCGTGCAACCCCGCCAGCCACGCCAGCACGAAGCCTGCCCCGGCGCCGCACAGCGCAAACGCCGCGACCCATAGGTAGGGAAACAGGAAGAAGCCGGCATATTTCCAGCTCGACCGCATGAAGCGGAACAGGGTGCCGGTCACGATCCAGTCGCCGAGCGTGACCATCGACGCCCCCAGCCGGGACCACATGCCGCGGGAATGGTCCCGCAGGATCAGATCGTCCCAGCGCAGCATCTCGTAGGAGGTCTCGGTATTCCAGTTCGGACCGGACGTCGCCGCCGACCATGACGCGCTCACCTCGTTCGAGCGGGCTGGTCCCGGCGCGGCCGCCGACACGTTCCACGTCGTCTGGAAGCTCGACAGTGACCGCCGGAATCGCGCCAGCTGCGTGTCCGGCGTAATCGGATCGTAGCCGCCGATGTGGAAGACATGTCGCCGCGCGATCATGGTCGGTAAGCTCTCGTGTCCAAGCGTCGAATGGGCATCCCGGTTCATAGCAAATTCGCCGACCGCCACAACCGGGCAGGCTCAAATCCATGGGGATTTCAGGAGTTTTTGTCGCCCTCGGGTCACACCATGGCGGTTTCGTGGCTCCATCCATCACAATAAGGGGATTCCATGGCGCGGATGATTGACGAAAGGGCTTTATGTCTGAAGATGTCGCGGAAATACCGAGAGAGAAGGTTCTGATGTCGTCGATTTTTTTGAATGCGAAGCGGCCGTCGCGAACGTCGTTTGCCGGCATCCTGCTGATGGTGGTCGCGTTGTTCGGCGCGGCGCTCGCGGGTACCAGTCCAGTGGAGGCTGCGGCCGGCAAGCGACCGGGCCACGTCTATCTGCTGCGCGGCATCCTCAACGTGTTCTCGCTCGGAATGGACCAGCTGGCCTACAAGATCGAGGCGGTCGGCGTCACCTCCACCGTCCACAACCATACCGCCTGGCGCAGCCTGGCCGATGACATGATCGTCAACTACCGTTCCGGCGACAAGGCGCCGATCATCCTGATGGGTCATTCCGCCGGCGCTGATGCCACGATCTCGATCGCGCGCAGGCTGAACGAGAGCAACGTGCCGGTCGCGCTGATCGTCAATTTCGATCCGGTCAGCCCCGATCCGGTGCCGCCGAATGTGAAGCAGATCGTGAACTATTACGTGCCGGCCGGCTGGGGCTCCGCCGTCGCCGCCGACAAGCGCTTCACCGGCAAGCTCGCCAACGTCAACGAGAACGCCACCACCAACCATTTCTCGATCGACAAGGATGACAGCCTGCACCGCCAGACCATTGCGCGCGTGCTGGCCGTCACCGGCGGCGGCGTTCGCCGCCGCGCACCGAAGAAGCCGGCCACGCTGGCCGGCCCGGCCAATGCCCAGGTTTCCGCCGCGCCGGCGCAGTAGACCGGATCCAGTCCGCCTCACTCGCGTCACCGATACCCTGCCATGCGCCGCCTTCGGGCGGCGTCATGCATGGGCGATCCGGGACCATCCTGCCGCAGCCACGCGGCCTGTTCGGCTCAGACAAACAATACGTCATGCGACGTCAGCGGGGTCACCACGCCGACCAGCGTGATCGAGGCATCGTGGCCGAAATCGATCAGCGTGTCGTGCCCGACCACTTGCACCGAAAGATGCGCCAGGTCGACCGCGACCGACGTCGAGATCTCGATGGTGTCATGGGCGGCGCCCTCCCCGACCCTGAAATGGTTGATGACGTCGTGGCCGCCGATCGTGTTGAACACGAACGTGTCGCCGCCGGCGCTGTTCATGATGTCCCTGGCCGCGGTCGACGTCAGCGTCACGCCCGCCGCATAGGCGGTCATGGTATGGCTGCCGTCGATATTGTCATACACCGTCGACAGCCGCGCTCCGGTCGCGCTGAGATCGTCATGGCGGGCCGAATAGGACTGCCCGGTGATACCGAATGTGTCGACGTCGCGCGTGCCATCGACGTGACGCGCGATATCGCTGGTCAAGGTGCCGTCGGCCGCATAGGTCGATTGCACGAATGAGCCGTCCTTCTGCATCACCGTCTGCTGGCTGAGATGGCCGGCGCCGTCATACTGGCCGAGTGTCCTGGTGCCGCCGGCATCGATGACCTGCTTCACGGCCAGCGTGCCGTCGGCGTGAAACCCCTCCAGCAGCACCGTGACGCCGGCGGCATCGCGCTCCACATGCTCGGAGGTGTAGGCCTTGCCGGTGATGTCATAGCTATCGATGCTGCGCGAACCGTCCGCATGGCGATCGGTCAGGCTGGCGAGATCGCCGTTGGCGGCAAAGGCTGACTGGGTGTAGGCGCCATCGGGCTGCATCAATGTCTGCTGGATCAGGTGACCGTGGCTGTCATATTGGTCGAGCAGCCGAACGCCGGCCGCGTCCACGGTCTGCCGCATGACCATCGAGCCGTCGGCGCGAAAGCCTTCGCTCAGCATGCTGTGGCCGGTGCTATCGGTCAGCGTATGCAAGGTCGTATAGGCCCGGCCTACCAATTGGTAGTCGGTGATATCACGCGATCCATCGGCGTAACGCGTCATCTCGCTGGTCTGATAGAAGGTGGCATTGAACGTCGCCTGATGCAGCGAGCCATCGGGATGGGCGGTCGAAAAACGGGTCAGGTGCCCGCCGGCGTCATACTCGAACTGGTTGACCGAACCATCGCCGCTCAGGACCTGACGGAAGGCGACGCCGCCGTCCGCGGCGAAGCGCTCGATCAGCGTGGTGTGACCGGTGGTATCGATGCTGACATGCTGCGAGATGTAGCTGTGGGCGGCGACGGCGCCGGCCTGGATACCCTGGCCGACGACCGTGGTGGTATAGACATCACGGGTGCCGTCGGCATGGTTGACCGATTCAGCGGTGACGTTGCCGGCGCCGTCGACCGACTGAATGCGGTAGAAATCGCCGGCCACCGGCGTGCTGACTGCCGGAATGATCTGATCGGCGCCGAGCTGCGCATTGGCAAACTTCAACAACTCGACATTGGTGATGCTGTCGCTGCCGTCGCGGCCGGACACCCGGTCGGTGACCACCATCGTGCGGCCATTGAAGCTGATATTGTAGTCGGTGACATTGCCGGAGAACACCGCGGTATCGGTGCCGGCACCGCCATCGATGATATCGTTGCCGCCGCCGCCGGTGATCACGTCATCGTCGCTCGCCGCGCCCACGAACCAGTCCTGGTGCTCGGTGGTGTTGAAATGGATGGTGCGCACATAAAGATCGAACGAGCCGGGCGAACTGGCATTGGTGGCCTGCGCCGGCGTCAAAGCGACGCCGTTGATCTCGAAATCCTTGATGTGCAGCGCGCGGCCGGACACCGAATTCGTCAGCTCGATGGCGACGCTGTCGATCTGCGCGGGGTTGTTGAAAGTAACGGTGAAAGTCTGATAGCCGGATGGGTCGGTCGCCGGCTTGAATTGCATCAGTCCGGACACCACCACGCCATTGACCAGCACCTGCGCGATAGCGCCGACGCCGCCGACCACCGAGCCATAGCCGGTGATGGTCAGCGTGGTGGTGACGAGGCTGGCAAGGGTATCGGGACCGCCGACGATGCTGTCATTGCCGGCACCGCCGCGGATCACATCATCCCCGAGCCCGCCATGGATGGTGTCATTGCCGCGACCGATATCGATGCTGTCGGCGATCGAGGATCCGGCGACGACCAGATCGGGCACCGCGCCGCCACCGTGAAAATACTGCGAGACGATGGCCTCGGCCGGCTTGCCCATCACCGAGTAACCGGCGGCATTGTACTTGTTGTTGAGATCCCACTGCCACAGCTCGACGCCCTTCATCCAGCTGCCGCCTTCGGCGGTCCAGACCTGGAAGAACGCATTGAAGGCGTCGGCCTGCTCGGCGGTGTCGATCACGGTGCCACTGGCGGAGCCCGGCCTGATCGCCGAGCCGTCGATGCTGCGGTAGCCGACCTCGGTGATCAGCACCGGCCTGTCATAGCGCTCCGACAGCGAATGCAGGAAGTCGACCGGCGACAGATAGTTGAACACGTTGGCGTAATAAGTATTGGTGGGAACCTCGTTCCAGGCCTGCACCATGTCGGCGACGGTCGGCGTCGTGCTGGCCGTCAGCGGCGGATAGGTGTTGACGCCGATCGTGTCGAGCTGGCTCCAGAAGCTGACATGCGAGGCCTCGTCGGTCGCGGCGGCATAGGTCAGCTCGCCATGATAGACGGCGCGCACCTGGGCAATCATGTCGGTCCACTGGCCGAGATAGAGCGCGCCGCTGAGCTTGCCCATCTCGTTGCCGATGGCGAAGGTCTCGACGCCGCCCTGCTGCGCGATCGTGGCGAGATGCACGATCTCCGCGGTGTAGGAGGCGAAGAAGGCGTTGACATCGGCCGGGGTCAGGCTGCTCGAAATCGTGCTGTCGAGGCCGGTGATGCCCGGCTTGAACAGCACCGAAAGACCCGCCGCGTGCGCGGCGGCGAAACCGTTCAGCAGGCTGGCATCGCTCTCGGTCTTGGCGGGGTGGGCCATGACGGTGCTGCCGGTCTTGTTATCGGTCCAGATGCGCACCGTCAGCGCCACCGAATTCGAGCCCAGCGAAGCGAGAGTATGAAACGACTGCGCGGCGCTCGCGGTCGAAAATTGTCCGTTGTATTCGGACAGCGCGCCAAAACCCTGGACCTGAAAAATCCCAGCCATCGATGCTCTCCATCTTGGTGTGATGGATAGCGTGGGGCCGTAACGTGTTTGTTAAGAGACCAAGGTTCGTTCAGAACAAGTGCGCGCGAAAACGCCCGCGAGTTCCGCCGAGGGAACTCGCAGGCGCTACGGCGACAAGAGCTGTCGATGATGATCGTCGAGTGGCGAACGCGTGATGATCACGCGTTCGGAGTAGGTGTTTACGCCAGCGCCTTCAGCGCGGCGCGGCCGGCATATTTCGCCTGGGTGCCGAGTTCCTGCTCGATCCGCAATAACTGATTGTATTTGGCGATGCGATCGGAGCGCGACAGCGAGCCGGTCTTGATCTGCCCGCAATTGCTGGCCACCGCGAGGTCGGCGATGGTGTAGTCCTCGGTCTCGCCGGAGCGATGCGACATCACCGCGGTGTAGCCGGCCTTGTAGGCCATCTCGATGGCGCTGAGGGTTTCGGTCAGGGTGCCGATCTGGTTGACCTTGATCAGGATGGAATTGGCGCGGCCGTTCCTGATGCCGTCGGCAAGCCGCGTGACGTTGGTGACGAACAGATCGTCGCCGACCAGCTGGCACTTCTTGCCGACCAGATCGGTGAGCTCCTTCCAGCCGTCCATGTCGTCTTCGCTCATGCCATCCTCGATCGAAACGATCGGGTAGCGCGATGCCAGGTCGGCCAGATATTTCGCCTGCTCCGAACCGCTGCGGGTCTTGTTCTCGCCGCCATAGACATAGGCGCCGTCCTTGAAGAATTCGGTGGCGGCGCAGTCCAGCGCCAGCATGACATCCTTGCCGGCGCTGTAGCCGGCCTTGTTGATGGCGGCCATCACGAAGTCGAGCGCCTCGTCGGCCGATTTCAGGTTCGGCGCGAAGCCGCCCTCGTCGCCGACATTGGTGTTGTGACCGGCCTTCTTCAGTTCGCTCTTCAGGGTGTGAAAAATCTCGGCACCGCAGCGCAGCGCCTCGGCGAAGGACGACGCCCCGACCGGCATGATCATGAATTCCTGGAAGTCGATCGGGTTGTCGGCATGCATGCCGCCATTGATGATGTTCATCATCGGCACCGGCAAAGTGCGCGCCGAGGTACCGCCGACATAGCGGTACAGCGGCATGTCGAAGGAATTCGCCGCCGCCTTGGCGACCGCCAGCGACACGCCCAGAATGGCGTTGGCGCCGAGCCGGCTCTTGTTGGCGGTGCCGTCGAGGCCGATCATGATTTCGTCGATCTGGACCTGCTGCTCGGCGTCCATGCCGCCGATCGCGTCGAAGATTTCGCCGTTGACGGCATCGACCGCCTGCAGCACGCCCTTGCCGAGATAGCGGGCCTTGTCGCCATCGCGCAGCTCGACGGCCTCATGGGCGCCGGTCGAGGCGCCGGACGGCACCGCCGCGCGGCCCATCGACCCGTCTTCCAGGATGACATCGACTTCGACGGTCGGATTGCCGCGGCTGTCGAGGATTTCGCGGGCGATAATGTCGACGATGGCGGTCATGGGAGCCTCTTTGGCGGGTGGGATAGGGTGCTGGCGCCGCTTCTACAGCAAGGTTTCCGGCTGGCAAAGGCCAGGCAAGGTGACGGCAGCCACCGGATTGGCTAATAACCCCGCCAACGGAGACCCTGATGTCCAAATCCCCCACCAAGACGCCCAAAGCCAGCAAAATGGCCCAGCCCACGGCCAAACTCGACCCCTCGGGCCTGCAGCTCGGCCATGAAGTGGTGTGGCCGCTCACGCCGGAACAGGCCAGGCTCGACCGGGTGCCCAATCCGCAGGCCGACACCAATTACCTGGCGCGCTTCACGGCGCCGGAATTCACCTCGCTGTGCCCGGTCACCGGACAGCCGGATTTCGCCCATCTGGTGATCGATTACGTGCCGGACCAGTGGCTGGTGGAATCGAAATCGCTCAAACTCTACGTTGCCAGCTTCCGCAACCATGGCGCCTTTCACGAGGATTGCACCGTCTCGATCGGCAAGCGCATCGTCGCCGAGATCAAGCCGAAATGGCTGCGCATCGGCGGCTACTGGTACCCGCGCGGCGGCATTCCGATCGACGTGTTCTGGCAGACCGGCAAGCTGCCGAAGGGCATGTGGATCCCCGAACAGGGCGTCGCGCCCTATCGCGGGCGCGGCTAGCGACGGCCTGTTGTCCCGGGCGCGCCGCAGCACGAAGTGCTGCCGCGCAGAACCGGGACCGTATCAAGCTCAGGCGGTTGGGACGTCCCCGGCTCTGCGGCGCACCACGCCGCCAGGTGGCGGCGCAGTGCACCGCGTCCGGGAACGCAAGCCATGAGTTTTGCACTTAACTCGCGCGAGACTTCACGGTACCCAACATCGTACAATCATTCCAAAGCCCAGCTCGGCCCATCCAAACACAGAATTTGGAGAGATCATGCTTCAGGAAACCCTAGCCACCGCGCCGCTCTACATCGCGATGCGCGATGACGACAATGTCGCGATCGTCGCCAATTCCGGCGGCTTGCGGCCGGGCGCGCGCTTCGCCTGCGGCCTGACGCTGGTCGAGCAGATCCCGCAGGGCCACAAGGTCGCACTCAGTGATATCGCCGCCGGCGCGCCGATCCTGCGCTACGGCGAAACCATCGGCCATGCGGTGTCGGCGATCCCGAAGGGTGGCTGGGTCAAGGAAGCGCTGGTGCTGATGCCGGACGCCCCTTCCTTGACCAACCTGCCGGCCGCCCGCGGTGCGCAGCATCCGCTTGAGCCGCTGGAAGGTTTTACGTTCGAGGGCTATCGCAACGCCGACGGCTCGGTCGGTACCCGCAACATCCTGGCGATCTCGACCTCCGTGCAATGTGTCGCTGGCACGGTGGAATATGCCATCCTCCGCGACGAGTTGCTGCCGAACTATCCGAATGTCGATGATGTGATGGCGATCACCCATGCCTATGGCTGCGGCGTCGCCATCAATGCGCCCGGCGCCGCGGTGCCGATCCGCACGCTGCAAAATCTCGCCAAAAATCCGAATTTCGGCGGCGAGGTCATGATCGTCGGGCTCGGCTGCGAGAAGCTGCAGCCGGAACTGCTGCTGCCGGAAGGCATGGCTTCCGCTGCCGATGACAGCGACATTATCCGCATGCAGGACGAGAGCCTGACCGGGTTTGGCGAGATCGTCGACAGCATCGTGGCCATGGCCGACAAGCGGCTGCGGGCGCTGAACCTGCGCCGCCGCGAGACCTGCCCGGCGGCCGACCTGGTGATCGGCACGCAATGCGGCGGCAGCGATGCGTTCTCCGGCGTCACCGCCAATCCCGCCGTCGGCTTCGCCGCCGACCTGCTGGTGCGCGCCGGCGCCACCGTGATGTTCTCCGAAGTCACGGAAGTCCGCGACGCGATCCATCTGCTGACGCCGCGCGCGGTCAACCAGGATGTCGCCGATGCGCTGATCCGCGAGATGGACTGGTACGATCGTTATCTCCAGAACGGCGAAGCCGACCGCAGCGCCAATACCTCGCCCGGCAACAAGAAGGGCGGCCTGTCCAACATCGTCGAGAAGGCGATGGGCTCGGTGATCAAGTCCGGGACGTCGGCGATCTCCGGCGTGCTGCCGCCCGGCGAGGCCGTCCGCGAAAAAGGCCTGATCTTCGCGGCCACCCCGGCCAGCGATTTCATCTGCGGCACGCTGCAGCTGGCGTCCGGCATGAACCT
>JACMOT010000542.1 GCA_014377915.1 Tardiphaga sp. | reverse complement strand
TCACCTTCGCCTGCGGCGCGCTGTGCCTGGTGCCGGCATTCCTGTGGGAATGGCTGACCCGCCCGCCGCTGGAATTCAACGTCGCGACCGGGCTGTCGCTGGCCTATGTCGCGGTGTTTCCCTCGGTGCTGGCCTATACGTTCTATAATCGCGGCATCGCGCTGATCGGCGCCAACCGCTCGGCGCCGTTCTTTCATTTGATTCCGGTGTTCGGCTCGGCGATGGCGATCTTCTTCCTCGGCGAGACGTTGCATCTGTTTCATATCGTCGGTTATGCGCTGGTGCTGACCGGCATTGTCGTCGCCGCAAGAAAGCCGAAGCCGTTGGCCGTGGCCGAGGCGCCGACGAGCTGAACCTAGAGTCTGATCCGGTTGGTTTGAATCGTGTCCCGGACGCGGTGCACTGCGCCTCCGCAAGGAGGCGTAGTGCCCCGCAGAGCCGGGACCGTCGGGAAACTCAGCACCTGCTATGGTCCCGGCTCTGCGGAGCGGCATAAGCATGCCGCACCGCGTCCGGGACAGCCGTGATTTATCCCCGCGGATCAGACTCTAGCGCCGCCACCAGACCCAGGCGGCGATCGCCAGCGGCAGGCCGAGCGCGAACCACGAAAAGCCCCGGCCCCAACTTTCGTCCAGTAGCGCCGCGAGCAGGCCGGCGATCGACAGCGCGCCGATCACGAACGGTGGGCCGAACACCGGCAGCCAGCGGCGGTTATGGCGACGCGGCCGCTCGGTCATCGCGTCGTCCGCAGCATGGGCGCGGCCGAGACAGCCGCGGCGCGGCGCGCCTTCCGGCGCCTCGCCCACCACAGATACAGCCCGCTGCCGAGCACGATGATGGTGAGCCCATCGAGCAGCGCCCAGATGATCTTCAGCGGCATGCCGCCATAATCGCCGAAATGCAGCGGCTGCGACACCAGCAGCGCCTTCAGATACAGCGGCAGCTCGGCCACTTGCGCGACCGCGGCGGTCTCGCCGTCGAGCAGCACCGGTCGCACCAGCCGCGACGTCAACGGCGTATCGCCGCGCATGAAGGCGGCGAAATGATGCGGGCTGGTGAACGGCGTGCCGGGAAAGGCGATGAAGGCGACATCCATGCCGGGCGCCGCCGCCATCGCGTTGCCGACGACCTTGTCGAGCGATGCCAATTTGGCCGGCGCCGGCTGGCCGGCATAGGGCGCCGCCATCACCGCCAGCTCGTTGCGCTGCCAGACGCCGAGCATCACTTCCGCCAGCGTATTGACGACGCCGGTGCCGCCGACCACCAGCGCCCAGGCGACGGTGACCACGCCGAGCAGATTATGCCAGTCGAGCCAGACGATGCGGCGCGACTTTTGCCGGCGCACGGTCGCGAAATCCAGCCGCCGCGTGAACGGCCAGTACAGCACCACGCCGGACACCACCGCGACCACGAACAGAAAACCCATCGCCCCCATGAACAGCTTGCCGATCTGTCCGAGATAGACGTCGGTATGCAGCCGCAACAACACCAGCATCGGCCCGGTGCCGAGCAGGCCGACCGGCTTCGCGGTATAGGCGTCGAAGCCCTTGACGACCGTGGTCTGCGGATCGGAGGTCACCGCGCTATTGGTGAAGGTGCTGACCAAGCCGGGCTCGTCCTTGTCCCAGGCGATATACAGCAACACGCTGCCGGGATGGTCGGCCCGCGCCGCATCGCCGATCGCGTCGATCCCCAGCCTGCTGGCGCCGGGCGGATGGCTCTCCAGCTTCGGCGCATAGCCCAGCGCCTCATCGATCTCGTGATGGAAGATCAGCGGCAGCCCGGTGAGGCACAGCAGCAGCAGAAATAATGTCGAGATCAGGCTGGTCCATTTGTGAACCAGCGACCACAGGCGGGCCGTACGCGCTTTCAGGGGATCACTCCATTCTGGTCCGGCCGACCGCACGGCAATCGGACAGTGACTGGCACGGCCGCGGCGATGGGCCGGGCCGTCCCATGTTTAGGCTACCACTTGTAGCCGATGCTGCCGGTCACACGGCGGCGATCGCCGTAGAAGCAGGCATTGGCGGTCGAACAGCTCGCGACATAGATCTCGTCGGTAACATTCGCGGCATTGACCGCGAAGCGCCAGTTCTGCACCTCGTAGTGAACGGCGAGGTCGCCGAGCACCCGCGACGGCACCGGCAGCAGATTGGCGGTATCGGCGAAGGACGAACCGACATAGCGGGCGCCCGCGCCGAAGCCGAAACCGCGCAACAAGCCGTCCTGGAACGTATAATCAGCCCAGCCTGACGCCAGTTGTCGCGGGGTATTGGTGGGTACGAAGCCGACCAGCGCCGGGTTGGCATCGCGGCTGGTAAACAGGTTATAGGTGGTGAAGGAGCCCAGCACCTTGAAGCCCGGTGTCAGATTGGCGACGGCTTCTAATTCGAGGCCGCGCGACGTTACTTCCCCGGTCTGCGTCTGCAGATTCGGAGGCACGCTGTTGGGATCCGCCGTCAGCGCGTTCTTGCGCTTCAGGTCGAACAACGCCACGCCGAAATGACCATTGAAGCCCACCGGCTGGAACTTGACACCGATTTCGGTCTGCTCGCCAGTCTCGGGCAACAGCAACTGCCCGGCGGCATTGACGCCAATAATCGGATTGTAGCTGGTGGCATAGGAGACATAGGGCGCCACGCCGCTGTCGAAATTATAGATCAGGCCTGCGCGGCCGCTGAACTTGCTGTCGCCGCGGCCGAGCGGGGTCGCGCCCGCGATCCGACTGGCGTCATTGACATCGACCCAGTCGTTGCGACCGCTCAGCACCAGCGTGAAGCGGTCGAGCTTGATCTGGTCCTGCACATACGTGCCAAGTTGTTGCTGGGTGAGCTGGGTGTCGCGGTAAGGGGCCGCGGTGAGCGGCGACGCGCCGGTGTAGACCGGATTGAGCGCATTGATCGACGGCGTACCAAAGGCGAACGCCTGCCGATCGCTGATCGAGTAGTATTTCAGATCGAGGCCGTACAGCGTGGTGTGGCTGAGAATGCCGGTGTTGAAGCGATACTCGACCTGGCTATCCATGCTGGCCTGGTTCGCGATACCGCGCGTGCCGAAGGCGTAGCGGGCGAAGTCGCCGGTGGTCTGGTTGGCGTAACCATTGCCGGTGATGCCGGTGTAATTGACGTCGACATGGGCGAAGCGCGCATTTTGCCGGAAGGTGACGCTGTCCGACAGATGGCGCTCGAACTGATAGCCGAGCATTTCCTGCTCGCGCTTGAAAGTGTCGAAGCTCGGCTCGCCGCCGAAGAAGCTGGTCGGAATGCGTCCGAACGGCGCATTGGTGACCGTGCCGACATAGGGCAGGAACTGCGCGGCACGGGTCTGGTTGTAAGAGGCGGAGGCCAGGATCGTCAGCGTCGTATCGACATCCGGTTTCCAGGTCAGCGAAGGCGCGATGAAGTAGTTGTTGTTCGGCGTAAAATCGGTCTGCGTGCCGCCATTCTGCACCTGGCCGACGATGCGGGTGTAAAGTTCGCCATTGCCCGGCGCCAACTTGACTGGCGTGTTGATGTCGAAACCGAAATAGGCATTACCGAAATTATCGACGCCGGTCTCGACATAGCGGATCGGCTCGGCCCGCGGCATCTTGCTGACGACGTTGACGAGACCGCTCGGGCTCGAGCCGCCATACAGGATCGCCGACGGGCCTCGCAGCACCTCGACGCGCTCCATGTTGAAGGGCTGCAGCTTCCAGCTCGCATAGGACGTATAGAACAGCTGCATGCCATCCAGAAACACGCTGTTGTCATCGGATTTGAAGCCGCGGATCAAAAACCAGTCGTTGCGGAAGTCGGAACCGAAGGTGCCGGCGGAAACACCCGCGGTATAATTCAGGATCTGATCGAACTTCGCCGGCTTCTGGTCGCGGATCTGCTCGGCGCCGATCACTGAAATCGACTGCGGCGTCTCGTTGATCGGCGTGTTGGTCTTGGTGCCGGCCATGCTGCGATTGGCGACATAGCCCTGGATCGGGCCACGCGGGCTTTCGACAACGGGCGCCTCGCGCGGCGCGACCGGCGCGCGCGCCGCGGCGGCGGCGCCGCGCGAAGCCACGCGCGGCGCACGGCGTGGCGTCACCGCGGCACGACGCCGCGGCTCGGGCTGGTTGATCACGACCGGCGGCAATTGCGACGCGCCGTCCGGCGCGGCGACGGACTGCGCCTGCGACGAATTCAGGGTCAGCACGCTGAGGGCACAGGCCGCGGAAAGTACCGCGAGGTGAGAGAGATGAATCTTTTTCAACACGTTCCCCGATGTTCGTCGCCGCGCCGGGCCGGCCGATGCGGATTCTTGAAGGATGGCGACCGATAAGCGAGCGGCCGCGCTATCGCCAATAGAAGACCTCTAGACAGCGGCGATGCCGGCGAATTCAGGGCGCGGTGTGTCCGAGCCGCCGCAGTTGGCGGCGGCGCCCGCTATTCGCGCATGGAATGGCCGCGCCAGCGGGCATTGCGTGCCGGAGCAATTTACGAACATTTGAATCGATCCAATCCGCGGGAATCGATGATCCATCAAAATGCCGCGCCGCCGCGCTCCGTCTTCGTCTGGTTCAGCAACCAGCCCTATCTGCTGCTCAGCCTGACTTCACTGTTCTGGGCCAGCAATATCGTGCTCGGGCGTTATGTCGCGGGCCACATCCCGCCGGTGACGCTGGCCTGTGCGCGCTGGGTCGGCGCGTTCTTCCTGTTGCTGCCCTTTGCGTGGCCGCATCTGCGGCGCGACTGGCCAGCGCTGCGCGCCCACATTCCGCTGCTGCTGGCGCTGGCCCTCACCGGCTTCGCCGCCAACACCACGCTGGCCTATTGGGGACTGATCCACACCCAGGCGCTGAACGGGCTGCTGATCCAGTCCGCCGGGCCGCTGTGCGTCGCGCTATGGACGCTGATCCTGTTCGGCGTGCGCCTCAGCGTGGCGCAGATGCTGGGCATCGCGGCGTCGATGACCGGCGTGCTGGTGATCATCCTGCGCGGCGACCTCACGGCGCTGGCCAGCGTCCAGATCAACAAGGGCGACGCCATGCTGGCCGCCGCGCTGTTCATTTTCGGGATCTATTCGGCGCTGATGCTGCGCCGTCCGGTGACGCATCCGATGTCGCTGATCGTGTTCACCATCGGCTGCGGCGCGCTGATGACGATCCCGCCAATGATCTGGGAACTGGCGTCGGGTGCCACGCTGGTGCTCGACCGCCTGACCCTGGCAACGCTGGTCTATGCGATGATCTTTCCCTCGGCGCTGGCCTATCTGTTCTTCAACCGCGGCATCGCGCTGATCGGCCCGAACCGCGCCGCGCCGTTCCTGCACATGATGCCGGTGTTCGGATCGGCGATGGCCATCGTGTTTCTCGGCGAACAGCTGCGGCTGTTTCACCTGCTCGGCTACGCGCTGGTGCTGGCGGGGGTTTTCATCGCGTCGCGACGGTAGGCGCACCGGTCACGGACGCGATGCGCAGCGTCGCCTCCAAGCTACGCGGCGCGAACCGAGCTGAGAAACTTGCTGACCTCAAGCTTGAGCCGCGCGCTTTCTCCCGACAGCGACTTTGCCGCGGTAAGCACTTTCGAAGATGCAGATCCGGTTTCGCTGGCGCCCCGCTGCACGTCGGTGATGTTGGCGGAGACCTGCTGGGTTCCCTGCGCTGCCTGCTGAACGTTGCGGGAAATCTCTTGCGTCGCCGCACCCTGCTCTTCCACGGCCGAAGCAATCGTCGATGCAATCTCCGACATTCGCCCGATCGTATCGCCAATCTCTCTGATGGCGTTCACCGACTCCCGCGTCGCCGCCTGGATGCCGTTGATTTGCTGGCTGATCTCGCCGGTTGCCCTGGCCGTCTGCTCGGCCAGCGCCTTCACCTCGGAGGCCACCACGGCAAATCCGCGGCCGGCCTCGCCTGCGCGCGCGGCTTCGATCGTCGCGTTCAGCGCCAGCAGGTTGGTCTGCCCGGCGATGGTATTGATCAGTTCAACGACGTCGCCGATGCGGGCGGCCGCCTTGGCCAATTCGGCGACGCGATCGTTGGTCGTCTGCGCCTGAACCACCGCCTCGCTGGCGATCCGCGCGGAGTCCTGGACCTGACGGCTGATCTCGTTCACCGAGGACGCCATTTCCTCGGTGGCGGAGGCCACCGACTGCACATTGGTGGAGGCCTCCTCGGAAGCCGCTGCCACCAGCGTGGTGAGTTGTTCAGATCGCTCGGCGGTGGCCGTCAGCGTTCCGGCGGAGCC
>JACMOT010000541.1 GCA_014377915.1 Tardiphaga sp. | reverse complement strand
GGGGGGGCGAGGGGGCTTCCCGCTGCCGTCGCCGCCATGGCGGAGCAGTTGCGCGCCCCCGACGCCGCGTCTGTCTCTGTGACGCCGCTGCGCGACGTGGAGACCCCACACCAGCGCTGGAATAGCGCGCGCGCTCTGGAGGCGGCCATCGCGCGCAAAGATTTCGTCGAGCCCGACGCCCTGATGTGGCTCGGCGGCTACCGCGAAGGTCCGGAATATCGCGGCTTCCGCCTGACTTACGGCGATGCCGCGCCAGATGCTCACCACGACACGCCCGGTGTGGGGGCCCACGCCGGCTAATTCAAGATGGAAGGTCAGGACATGGATACGCAGATTTCCCTTGGCCCGGTCGCTCTCAAAAACGTCGCCGCTTTCATGGTGATGACGCAGCGGCTGGTCGATCGGCCGCCGCATCTGCCGGGCTTCGGCGTCTGTCACGCGCCGTCCGGCTACGGCAAGACCTACGCGTCGATCTATGCGCAGAACAAGACCAAGGCGGTCCGGGTCGAGGTTGGCGATAGCTGGACCCGCCGCACGCTGCTGCGCGCGATCCTGCGCGAATTCGGCGAGACGGTGCGCGACCGGGTGCCGATCGCCGACATGGCCGAGCGCGCCATCGCCGCGATGGGTGACAATCCCGGCCGGCCGCTGATCGTCGACGAGGCCGACAAGCTGGTGGACAAGGGCATGATCGAGATCGTGCGCGAGCTGCAGGAATCCAGCGGCGCGCCGGTGGTCCTGATCGGCGAGGAGAAGCTGCCCGCCAAGCTGCTCACCGTCGAGCGCATGCATAACCGGGTGCTGGACTGGTTTCCCGCCCAGCCCTGCGATCTCGACGATACCAGGGAGCTGGCGCGGGCCTTCGCGCCGAGGGTCAGGATCTCGGACGATCTGCTCGACATGATCCGGACGCAGTCCGGCGGTCGCGCCCGGCGCATTGTCGTCAATCTGGCGCGCGCGGCCGAAACGGCGCGCAACCGGAATATCGCCGCGCTCGATCTCCAGGGGTGGGGAGGCGACGCGTTTTTCACCGGCGAGCCGCCGAAGCCGCGCCAGGTCGAACTGTTCCAGCATCGCGCAATGAGGGGCGTCTGATGCAGCCGGAATATCTCAGCAAGTCGATGCTGTCCGTCAGCGTGCCGCGCGGCATCGCGGGTTATTGGGACATCATCCTGCAGCTGCACGACAGCCAGGGTCATTTCACCGTGCCGCAGGTCCATGCGCGAACCAGTGAAAGCGATGCGCGGACCGTGCGTAAATACGTGTTTGCCCTCGAAGCCGCCGGTTTCGTGGCGCGCATCTCCGGCGCACCGCGCCACCAGCCGCGCCGGATGAAGGGCCGCCGCGAGCCGATTGTCTTCAGGCTGCTGAAAAGGCAGCGCGAGACGCCCGCGGTGCGCCGGGATGGCACGATCCTTCCGCCCTCGGCCGAGCAGCGCATGTGGACGGCGATGCGCGGCCTGGCGTCGTTCAGCATTGTCGAACTGTGCTTCGCCGCCACCGTCGATGGCCAGCCCAGGGTCACCGACTGGTCGGCCTATGCGTTCGTCAATCGGCTGGCAAAGGCTGGTTACCTCGCGGTGCTGCGCCCGCCCTGCGGCATGACGCCGGGCCAGTGGCGCCTCAAGCCTTCCATGAATAGCGGGCCGCTGCGGCCACGAAAGCTGCGCATCGCCTGCGAGGCGATGTGGGACCAGAATTTGAGAAAGGTGATCGGCGAAATCATCACCGGGGAGCCCGCTCCATGACCCGCATCAAGGTCGATTTCCGCGCCAAGGCCGCAGCCGCCTGGGGCGATCCGCTGCCGGAGTGGATCGAGGCGCTGGCCGCCGAGGCGATGCGGACCACCGCCGCGCTGACGGCGAAACGCATCGGCTATTCCGGCGCCGTGCTGTCGCACGTCTTCGCCAACAACTATCCCGGCGACATGGCCAAGGTGGAGGCCAAGGTGCGCGGTGCGCTGCTCGGCGCCACCGTGCTGTGCCCGATCGTCGGTGAGATCGGCCGCGATCGCTGCCTCGACGAACAGTCTATGCCGAACACCGGCGCTTCTTCAATCCGTTCGAAACTGTACCGCGCCTGTCGCAATGGCTGCCCGCATTCCCGCATCACCAGGGAGAATGGATCATGTTGAGTCAGCATTTAAGGGATCTTCATCGCGAGTTCAGCGACTGGATCAATGGCCGCGGCGCGCCGTTCTCGGTAGAGCAGGCGCTGCGGTTCGAGCGCCGGCTGCGTCATGGCATCGCCAGGGCCGCGCTGCTCGAGCTGGGTGTCGATCCCGCCGCTTTCGATCGCGCCGGACCGGACGCGCCGCCGGCATGGCCCGCCAATGTCGCGTTGTTTCCGGCCGATCGCATCATTCGCCGCAAGCCCGCGCCCGAACGAGGCCAGCCATGAGCCGGCCGAAGCGCCGCGCGGTATCGCCCTCGATCCTCACATCCAGCCACAGGGAGTTCGACCATGGTCAGTAAAGGAAAAGCCCGCGCCGCCGCCATCATCCCGATCCCGCAAAGCCGCGAGGAGGCGCGCGACATGCTCGCCGATTACGGCACCGCGCTGCGCGATCTCGAACATATCGAGACCAGCCTCAACCAGGCGCTGGCCGATATCAAGAAGGACTATCTCGCGAAGAGCGCGCCGGTCGCTGCGCGCGCTGCGGAAATGTTCAAAGGCCTGCAGACCTATTGCGACGCCAACCGCGCCACGTTGACCGGCGGCAACGCCATCAAGACGGTAGACCTCGGCACCGGCAAAATATCATGGCGCTGGAATCCGGCCAGGGTCAGCATTCGCGGCAAGGTCGAGGACGTCATCGCGCGCATCAGCGATGGCGGCGCCGAGTTGGCGTCGTTCCTGCGCACCACGGTCGAGATCGACAAGGTGGCGATGCTGCGCAATCCCAATCTTGCCCGGACCGTCGAAGGCGTGAAGATCGGCGCCGCCGGCGAGACCTTCACCGTCGAGCCCTTCGCGGCCGAGCAGCTGGAGGCCGCGTCATGAGCGGCGCGCGCCTTGGTCTCACGCCGCGGCAGCGCGACTGCCTCCATGCCATCATCCGGCACATCGCCGACCACGGTTGCGCGCCGTCCTATGAGGATCTGCGCCAGGCGCTCGGCATCCGCAGCAAGGACAATATCGTCCGGCTGGTCACGGCGCTGGCGGAGCGGGGGTGGATCACGCACCAGCCGCATGTCGCGCGCTCGATCGCCATCGTGGCGCCGCCCGAAGCCGGCTTTGGGCTGCCGGCGGCGCTGGACGCGAAGCTGCGGGCCCATTGCATCGCCCATGATGAAGCCGCCGCCGACGTCGTCGCGGATGCGGTCGCGCTGCTGCTCGACAGTTTCGATGCGGTCGAGGTGGCGGCATGAAGCGCACCCTTGACCTGACGCCCGAGCAGCGCGCGGCGCGCCCCGACCCCATGCCCGCGCTCAACGCCAATCCCGAGATAAGGCGCAAGGGGCAGGGCGCGTGGACGCCGGAGCGGCGCGCCCTGAAATCCGCGGAAATGACCGCGCGAAACTTCAATCCCGACTTTCACCAGCGAAAGCTCGCCGGCATTGCCAGGCGTCCGCCGCGTGGCCTGGCGATTCCGGATCACACCCACCCGGTGGTGCGCGGTCTGTTTATTCGCATGAACGAGGAACACGCCAACCGCGGCGACGTCGCCCACCGCGCCGGCATCAGCACCGATGCGCCCACCGGCTGGCGCGCCACCAACATGCCACAGATCGACACGCTCGACCCCGCGCTGGGGGCGCTGGATCTCGAACTGGCGATCGTGCCGCGCGGCACCCGCAACGCAGACGGCTTTATCGGGAACGGCAAAGGCAAAGGAGTTCGTCCATGAAACTCTCGACCCATTCATCGACCGGCAGCATGATCGCGACCATCCACGTCCTGAAAGCCAAGGCAGGCCTCGACGACGACGCCTATCGCGACATGCTGGACCAGCAGACCGGCAAGCGCAGCAGCACCGAGCTGAACGTGCGTGAAGCCGGCCGGGTCATCGACCGGCTGCGCGAACTGGCCGGCGAGCCCGGCGTCGCCGGCGCTGTCGCCGGCTTGGATGGCCCGCTCGGCCGCAAGCTGCGGGCGCTGTGGATTGCCGGCTGGAATCTTGGCGTGGTGCGTGATCGTACTGACCGGGCGATGTTGAAATTCCTGGAGCGCCAGAGCGGCGTGTCGCATGTCCGCTTCCTGGCCTCGGCGCGCGACGGCCATGCCGCGATCGAGGGCCTCAAGGCCTGGCTCGGCCGCGCCGCGAGGGTGGCATGGCCATCAGATTCCGAAGATGTCATCGCGGCCAAGCGCGCGGTGCTCGATGCGCAGTGGCGTCGCCTGATCGAGATCGGCGCCCCGGCGTGCGTCGGCGACGT
>JACMOT010000540.1 GCA_014377915.1 Tardiphaga sp. | reverse complement strand
TCGTCGTCCGCACTGGGCCTGCTGGTGCTCGCTGCGGTGCTGGTGCTGATCGGCTACCAGTGCGTGATCCTCGCGCTGCGCGCCGGCGACATTTCCGCGGTGGCGCCGTTTCGCTACTTCCAGCTGCTATGGGCGATGCTGCTCGGCTATCTCGTATTCGGCGACGTGCCGGACGCCATGATGATCCTCGGTGCGTCGGTCATCGTCTTGTCCGGCCTCTACGCCTTCCACCGCGAACACGTCCGCAACCGGCTGCAGGCGACCAACGCCGCCGCGCTGCCGCCTGACGGGCTTTAGCCGCTTCCCGCAACGGGTGGATGCCGCATGCGATTCAGGCACTAAATGACGTTGCCTGTTGCTTGACCTTCACTGCCGTGCGGTTAAGAGAGCGTGTTGCGCCGCACACTTTTGCGGCTGTTTCTGACCCGCCCGGAATTCGCCTTGCCGCTCTCTCCCAATCTGCGCGGAAGCCTGCTGATGGCGATCGCATGGCCGGCTTCAGCGTCAATGATGCCGTCGCCAAATATCTCACCACGCAGATGAATTTCGGCCAGGTGATGCTGCTGCGCGGGTTGTTCGCCTGCATCCTGATCGGCGCCCTGGCCACGCACCGGGGCGCGCTGCGCCCGCTGCGAACGCTGTTCGTGCCCGCCGTGACGCTGCGGGTTTGCGGCGAGATCGGCGGCTCGGGCCTGTTCCTCGCGGCGATTTCCTATCTGCCGTTGGGAAACGTCACCGCGATCGTGCAGTCGCTGCCGCTGGCGATGACGCTCGGCGCCGTGCTGCTGCTCGGCGAGCCGGTGGGCTGGCGCCGCTGGTTGGCGATCGCCGCGGGCTTTATCGGTGTGCTGATCATCGTGCGGCCGGGCGCAGATGGCTTCAACCTGTACAGTCTGCTGGCGGTGGTTTCAGTGGCGTTCTATGTCATGCGCGAGCTCGTCACCAAGCGCATCCCGCCGGAAATTCCGACGCTGTTCATCATCTTTCTGACCACCATCGCGGTGACCGCGGCCGGCGCCGTTCTGGTGTTCCCGCTCGGCGGCTGGCGTGAACCGTCGCTTGCGTCGACGGCTCTCTTGGCGCTGGCGGCCGTGACGACGCTGATCGGCTATCAATGCGCGATCCTGGCGCTGCGCGCCGGCGAGATCTCCGCCGTGGCGCCGTTCCGCTACTCGCAGATGCTGTATGCGATGCTGTTCGGCTATCTCGTCTTTGCCGAAGTGCCGGACAACGCGATGCTGATCGGTTCCACGATCATCGTGCTGTCCGGCATCTACGCCTTCCACCGCGAGCGCATCCGCAACCGCCTGCTGGCCACGACGGCCGCGGCGACGGATGCGGTGTAACTTAATCTGACTCGACGGCGGTGATGGCCTCCCTCCCCCTTGCGGGGAGGGTCGGCCGAACGACGTCGATGCGACAGCATCGGCGGAAGTGGAGGCCGGGGTGGGGGTGCCACAGGCGAAGGAGTTTGTGGCTACCCCCACCCGACCGCGCTTCGCGCGGCCACCCTCCCCGCAAGGGGGAGGGAGAAGAAAGCACGAGCTAAATCGGTTTCCCCGAATACGGCATCGACGCCGTCAGCCCGCCGGTCTCAGCGAATTCTATGACGGATTGTAACGACCTGTTTTGTTTGTTGACCGCAATGCCTGCTACGGACGGTGGTGCTTTACTGCAATCTAAAATAGAAAATTGATGGGCTAAAGAACGCGACGATGCGGGCACGGGGAGCGCGACTACATGCGTGATTCAATCTCGTCCGATGAGCAATCGCCGCGATATTTCGGCTGGCGCATCGTCGCCGCCTTGTTCCTGGTCGAACTGTCCATCTTCGGTTTCGGCCTATACGGTCACGGGATCTACGTCACCGAATTGCGCCGCCTCAACGATTGGCCGACCGGGCTGATCGCGAGCGGCACGACGCTCTCCCTGGTGCTGGGCTCGCTGCTGTCGATGTTCGTCAGCGATCTGCTGCGATGGCTGGGGCCGCGCTCGTTGGTCCTGGCCGGTGTCGCCGCGCTCGCAACCGGCTTGGCGCTACTTGGATCGGCGACTTCGGTCCTTCAGCTATATATCGGCTTCTCGGTGCTGGCATTGGCCTGGGTCGGTCTGGGAGCCGTCACGGCCGCTGCTATTGTCGGCGCATGGTTCGACCGCAAGCGCGGCCTTGCGATCAGTCTGACCTATTCGGGCGCGACTTGCAGCGGCATCGTGCTTGCGCCGGGGCTGGTACTGCTGGTTGGATCGATCGGATTTCAGCAAGCGCTCTGGCTGGCGGCCGCTGCAACGCTGATCGTGCTGATACCTGTCGTGGCGACCATCGTTCGGTTTCCGCGAGCGGCAGAACGGCTGGTGGCAAGTACTAACCCGACATCGGCGACGTTGTCGCGCTGGAGCCTGCTGCAGGACGCGGCCTTCTGGTCGCTGACCGCACCTTTTGCATTGGCGCTGTTCGTGCAGGTCGCTTTCATCGTGCATCAGATCGCCATCCTGATTCCATCGATCGGGTTTCAACGCGCAGGCGTCGCGGTGTCGCTGACCACGGCGATGTCGCTCGCCGGGCGAATTGGCCTCGGTCTATTCGCCGATCGGACCGACCCGCGGCGCGTCGCCGTGTTGTCGATATTGAGCCAGTCCGCCGCGCTGGCGGTGATCGGACAATCCAGCGACGACAGCGCGCTGCTGGTTGCCTGCGCCGTGTTCGGCTTCTCGATCGGCAACCTGATCACGCTGCCGGCGCTGATCGTCCAACGCGAGTTTGCGCCGGGCGCGTTCAGTGTCGTGCTGGGCCTGTCGATGGGCGTCGCCGGCGTCATTAACGCCTGCGGGCCCGCGGCGATGGGCCTGTTGCGCGACCTGAGCGGCGGCTACACCACGCCGATCTTCATCGGCGTCGTTATCCAGGTCGCCTCGGCGCTCGGACTTTTGCTGAAACCCGCGATCGTCAGGCGCATGGCCTGACGGCTCGCCGGAGCCGTCAGATCGGTTTCCCCGAATACGGCATCGACGCCGTCAGCCCGCCATCGACCGGGATTGCCTGGCCGTTGACGTAGGAGGCGTCGTCACTCGCCAGGAACAATCCCATCGCGGCGAGTTCATGCGGCTGGCCGGCGCGCTTCAACGGATTGAGCTGGCCGATCTTGCTCTCGGTGCCGCGGTCTTTCGCATTGTCGAAAATCGGCCTGGTCATGCCGGTTTCGATCAGTCCGGGGCACACCGCATTAATCCGTACGCCGGTGCCGGACAGCGAATAAGCGGTG
>JACMOT010000539.1 GCA_014377915.1 Tardiphaga sp. | reverse complement strand
TCGCCGGCCGCACCGGTACCCGGGAATAGCGGCATCTGGTGCGTCGAGCAGTACATCACCGTAGGATCGGACCAGAAGATGTCCTGCGTTCCGTTGCCATGGTGGACGTCAAAATCGACTACCGCCGCCCGGGTTATGCCATATGTCCGTTGCGCATAACGCGCGGCGATCGCGGCGTTGTCGAAAAAACAGAAGCCCATTGGCTTGTTGATCTCGGCATGGTGGCCGGGCGGCCGCGTCGCCACAAAGGCGTTGTTCGCCGTACCCTTCATGACCGCGTCGGTAGCAGCCACCGCGCCGCCGACGCCGCGCATGACGGCTTCCCAAGTGCCGGGCGACATCGACGTATCACCATCGAGATAGATCAGTCCGCTGGACGGGGCCAAGTGGCGGAGTTCTTCGACATAGTGGCCATCGTGACACAGGCCGACGACGTCGAGATCGCCTTCCGGCGCCTCGCCGCGCACCAGTGCGTTGAAACGGTCTTCGCCGAGCGTTTGCGCCACCGCGCGCAGCCGATCCGGTCGCTCGGGATGGCCAGGTGGCGTCTCGTGAGCAAGGCACGCAACATGCGTCAGCAAAAGCGTCATGCGGAATCCCGGAAAGCGCGTCATGCGCTGGTATAATGAGGCGACAACATAATCGGTTACGGTCGGTTCCGAAAGAGGGAACAGGTAGTTCCGGCGCAACGCCGCCCGCGGCATCGACCCGCTCCGCGCATTCACGGTGTTTATTTCCGCTATCAAATCGCTTCGCAGCCAGCCGCGACGAAACCCCCGTAGTTGCAACTACTGCCATCAAATAAGTGATGGCTTCTTTCAGGTTGCGTTCATTGCAATTCGCGACGCTACAACCACAGCCTGAAACAAAAGCGCGCGTTAAGGGGCGTCCGGTATCGATCATACATCACGGGATGAATTCCGTGAGGACGTGATGCAGGCATTCTGCGGTAGTAAGCTCAGATGTGTGAACTGTGAAAATAGCAGAAGGCCGTTTTCCCTTGCTGCGTTCGGTGGGGCCGTTCACGGCCATCGTACTGTTGCAGGCGCTGCTCGCGGGCATCAGCATGGATACGCTGACGTCGGTACGAGCGTATGTCGTCGGCGAAAGCCTGTGGTCGAAGGGACAGAAGGAGGCGATCTACTCGCTCAGCCTGTATGTGGAGACCGGCGAGGAAAAATATTACCGCCGCTATCAGTCGACGATCTTGGTTCCGCTCGGCGATCGCATCGCACGGCGGGCGCTCGAACAACAGCGCCCGGACCCGCAAGCCGCCTATGACGGCTTCCTGCAGGGCGGCAATCACCCCGAAGATATTCCCGGGATGATCTGGCTTTTTCGAAACTTCAGCGAAGTCCGCTATCTCGCCCGTGCCGTGCAGAGCTGGCGCGAGACCGACGCCGTGATCCAGGAACTGGTCGATCTTGCCGATGTCATTCATGCCGATCTCGCGCGCGGCACCCTCGGACCGATGCGAATGGCCGCGCGAAAGGCGCAGATCGACGACATCAACGAGCGTACGACGCCACTGGCGGTGGCATTTTCCCAGCATCTCGGCGTCGGATCGCGGGCCATCAAGACCCTGCTGATGATCGCCAACTTGATGACCGCGGCATTGCTGATTCTGCTCGGAAGCTGGCGTATCGGCATCCTGCTGACGCAGCGACAGCGCTTCGAGTACGCGTTGAAGAGCGAGAAAGAGCGCGCACAGGTGACGCTGTCGTCGATCGGTGAGGCCGTCATCAGTACCGACGCGCGGGGCTGTGTCGACTACATGAACCCGACCGCCGAGCGCCTGATCGCCACGGCCGCCGCGGATGCGCAGGGCCGCGGGCTGTCGTCGCTGTTCCGCATCGTCGATCCCGATAACAGCGCGGACAAAGACGATGAGGCTGACCAGCTGATCAATCAGATTCTGGCGGGCAAGGCGGTCAGCGCCGGAATCCGTTCGCATCTGCTGATCCGTGGCGATGCAAGCTCGGTCCCGGTGTCGTGGGTGGCCACGCCGCTGCGGCGCGACGCCGAGAATTCTGGTACCGTACTGGTGTTGCATGACATGACGCTGGAGCAGGAGTATCTGTCGCGGCTCGCCTTCCAGGCCTCGCACGACGCGCTCACGGGTCTGGCCAATCGTCGCGAATTCGAGCGACGGCTGGAGGAGGCGCTGCCGCTGATCGATGCCGCGACGCGTCCATCGGCGCTGATGTTCCTTGATCTCGATCAGTTCAAGGTCGTCAACGACACCTGCGGACATGCCGCGGGCGACAAGCTGCTGCGCCAGGTGTCCGGCATGCTGGAGAAATATCTGCGCGAGGGTGACCTGCTGGCACGGCTCGGCGGCGATGAGTTCGCCGTGCTGCTGGAGAACTGCGAGCCGGAGCGCGCGGCCATGATCGCCGAGCGGCTGCGCCATACCGTGGAAGTGCTGAATTTCGTCTGGAACAACCGCGCCTTCAACGTCACCGTCAGCATCGGGCTGGTCTGTCTCTCGCAGTCGAACGAGACACTCGAGGAGGCGCTGCGCGCCGCTGACGTGGCTTGCTACATGGCCAAGGAAAAAGGCCGCAACCGGGTGCAATTGCATCAGGCCACCGATTCCGAACTGCTGCAGCGGTTTGGTGAGATGACCTGGGTGCAGCGTATTCACGAAGCGCTCGACCAGGACAGGTTCTGCCTTTACGCGCAGAAGATCATCGGCCTCAGCGACGATAGCGACAAAGGCCTTCATATCGAGGTTCTGCTGCGGTTGCGTGACGAGACCGGGCAATTGGTGGCGCCTGGGGTCTTCATTCCCGCCGCCGAGCGTTACGGCCTGATGACGCTGATCGACCGCTGGGTTGTGTGCAATTCCTTCGCTGTCCTGGCGGCCCGGATGGCTGAACGGGAGGCCGATCCGATCGTCACCTGCGCCATCAACTTGTCCGGGGCCTCGTTCCGCGATGACGGTTTTCTGCAATATATCCGCGAGCAGCTACGAGTTTACGGCATCCCGCCGACCATCATTTGCTTCGAGATCACCGAAACCAGCGCCATCGCCAACCTCGCCGAAGCCAGCACCTTTATTCGCGCGCTGCGGGACGTCGGCTGTCGCTTCTCGCTCGATGACTTCGGCAGCGGCATGTCGTCTTTTGCCTATCTGAAGCATTTGCCGGTGGACTATCTCAAGATCGACGGCAGCTTCGTCAAGGACATGCTGATCGATCCGATCGATCGGGCGATGGTGGAGATGATCACCCATATTGGCAAGATCATGGGCAAGCGCACCGTCGCGGAATTCGTCGAGAGCGAGGAGATCATCACGGCGCTAAGCGAGATTGGCGTGGACTACGCGCAAGGCTATGCGATTGGCAGGCCCGAGCCGTTCGACATCTATGGCGAGTTCGCCGGCGCCTCGCGTCCGGCCATGCGGCGCATCGTGGCGTAGCGCGCCGCGGGATAGCGTTCAATTCATGCGAAAAATACGGCCCGGCGCCACCGGCGTCACCGGGCTGTTCGCGCCAAAATAGGCATTCAGCGCATCCACGTCGTAGGGGCCGACCCGCGGCAGGGTCCCCTCCTTCAACGCGGTGAAGCCGTCGCCGCCGACCGCGAGAAACTGGTTCACCGTGACGCGATAGGCCGCCGCCGGATCGATGCGTTGTCCGTTCAGGGTCATTCGATCGGGGACGATGCGATTGCCGGACATCGCGGCGTTGTCCCAGGCGTAGCTGAAGCCGGCGGACACTTGCAGGATGCGCGGCCGGTTCGGGTCGCGCCATTGCTGCTCCAGCACGGCCTTGATCTGGGACCCGGTCAGCGTCAGCGTTACCAGCTGATTGCGAAATGGCTGCGCGGCGAATACGTCGCCGTAGCTGACCAGGCCGTCGGGCTTGTGTTCGATGTCGGCGCGGATGCCGCCGGGGTTGGTCATGGCGATCACCGCGCTGCCATCGGTTTCCGCCCGCGTGGCGGCGAGATGGGCGTCGGCGATGATGTCGCCGAGCGGGCTTTCGCCGGTCGTCATGTCCGGCAGGCGCGACAGCGTCGCGGTCACCGATCCGGCCGGCCGGCCGGCGATCGGCGCGGCGACCTTGTCATAGGCGGCCAGCAGCGCGGTTTGCGCGGGATCGGCGGTGTAATCGGCGATGCGCACGATGATGTTGTTGGCACTCGCCCGGATCACGTCACGGCTGGTGCGATCGAGCCGCAGGTCGATGGCGGTGACCAGCGTGCCATATTTGTCGCCGGAGGTGATCAGGCGGCCGTCGATCTGGCAGGTATAGGCGCGGTGGGTGTGACCGCTGACGACGACGTCGACCGCGCGGTCGAATTTCTTGACGATGTCGACGATCGGGCCTGAGATGCCCGGGCATTCATTGTAGTCGCCGCTGGGCAGGCCACCTTCGTGGATCAGCACCACGATCGCCTCGACGCCACGCGCCTTCAGCTCGGGGACCAGCGCATTCACGGTCTCTGCCTCGTCCTGGAAAGTCAGCCCGGCGACGCCGGGCGGTGACACCAGGCCCGGCGTGCCCTTCAGTGTCAGCCCGATGAAAGCCACGGGGACGCCTTCGAAACTCTTGATCTGATAGGGCGGCAGCACCGGACGGCCGGTGCGGCTCTCGATCGTGCTGGCGGCCAGATATTGAAAAGTCGCACCCATGAAGGGGTGTGGCCCCTGGCAGCCGTCGACCGGATGGCAGCCGCCATTCTGCATTCGCAGCAACTCGTCCTGGCCTTCGTCGAATTCGTGATTGCCGACGGCGGCGATCTGCAGCCCCATCATCGACAGCGATTCGATGGTCGGCTCGTCGTGAAACAGCGCCGACAAAAACGGGCTGGCGCCGATCAGGTCGCCGGCGGCGACGAACACGCTGTTGGCCTTGCCGGCGCGGAGCTGCTTCACCAGCGTCGCCATGTGCTCGGCGCCGCCAGCGGCGACGTTGATCTTCCTGGTCTTGTCCGCGGGATCGTCGATGGTAATGCCGCCTGGCGGCGGTCGCAGATTGCCGTGAAAATCATTGATGGCGAGGATGGTGAGATCGACGGGGGAGGGCGTCTGGGCAATGGCGGGTGGTGCGGTCGCACTGACGATGATCGTAAGGAAAATTACCAGAGCGAACGCTGTGCTCTTGACCTCTGCGCGATCCCTACGGGGCGAGGTCAAGATTACACCTTCTTGCGCTTGAAGAACGCCTGGAAGGCCGCGATGGCTTCCTTCGATTTCATGCGCTCGCCGAACAGGTGGCCTTCCTGGTCGATGCGGCGGGTCAGGTCTTCCGGCGGTGTTCGCAGCAGCTTGCGCGAGATCGCCACCGCTTCCGCCGGCAGCGCGCAGATTTCGCGGGCGACCTTGCGTGCTTCGGCCTCGGTATGGCCCGGCGCCACCACGACATTGACGAAGCCGGCCTCGCGGGCCTCTTCGGCCGTCACCACGCGGCCCATCACCAGCGTCGCGAAGGCGCGATGATAGCCCATGGTGCGGGGCATCAGCAGGCTGGAGCCGCCTTCCGGCACCAGGCCGAGATGGATGAACGGGGTTGAGAACGTCGCCGTGGTCGAGGCCAGCACATAGTCGCAGTGAAACAGCAGGGTGGTGCCGATGCCGACCGCGATGCCATCCACCGCGGCCACGATCGGCTTGGTATTTTGCGCCAGCGAATACAGGAAGCGGATGGCGTCCGAGGCGCCGAACGGGCCGGCTTCGGCGGTCGCGGTCGCCACGAAATCCTCAAGGTCGTTACCGGCGGTGAACACGCCGGAGCCGCCGGTGATGATGAGGCAGCGGATTTCCGGGTTGTTCTGCGCGGTATCGATCGCCTCCGACATCGCGCGGTACATGCCATGGGTGATCGCGTTCTTCTTCTCCGGCCGCCGCAGCGTCAGCACGCGGGTGGCGTCTTCGTCGGTAACGATCAGGTGGCCGGTCATGGGCTGTCCTTGAAGCGTCGCTTAGCGCGACGGGCGCGTTTCCCGCTTTCATCTTACATCAACCGCGCCCGACGCCAAAACAGCCGGCGCCGGTTTTCAACGGCCCGCGCGAGGCCCCGATACACTGCCTCAGCCCAGCAGAACCGCGTCGGCCGACATCACCGATTCCGCGCTGTCGATCACGGTCCGCTCCAGTGATCCGGCCTGCACCGCGATATTTTCGGCGAAGAATCGCGCCAGTGTGACGTAGCGCGCCGGATCGCCCAGGCCATCGGCCTGATCCTTGGCGGCCAGCGCCTCATTGGCCAGCATGCAGCCGCCGAGCGCCGAGCCGAACAGCCGCAGGTAGGGCGTGGCACCGGCCAGCGCGTCGGAGGGCGCGGTGGTCATGCGCTCCAGCAGCCATTTACTGCTGCGGTCGAGCGCGCCCAGCGCGTCACGCAGTTTCGCCCCGGTGGTGCCAAAGGCCGGGTCGTTGGAGGATTCGACGCGCGCTACGATGCCGCTCAATTCGTCGAGCAGCGCCCAAACCGCGGCGCCGCCATTGGCGGCGAGCTTTCGCGTCACCAGGTCGATCGCCTGGATGCCGTTGGTGCCTTCATAGATCGCGGTGATGCGGGCGTCGCGATAATGCTGCGCCGCGCCGGTCTCCTCGATGAAGCCCATGCCGCCATGGATCTGGACGCCGAGCGAGGTCACCTCGTTGCCGATGTCGGTGGAGAAGGCCTTGGCGATCGGCGTCAGCAGCGCGCCGCGCGCGGCGGGGGCGGTGCTGACTTTCGCGTCCGTGCTGCGCGCGGCGATGTCGAGTGCCACGGCGGTGGCGTAGCAGATCGTGCGCGCCGCGGCGGTGAGCGCGCGCATCTGCATCAGCATGCGCTTGACGTCGGGATGCACGAGGATGGCATCCATGGCGGCGGCCTTGCTGCCGGGCGCGCGGCCCTGCTTGCGCTGCTGCGCGAACGCCAGCGCCTGCTGATAGGCGCGATCGGCGGTGCCGACGCCTTCGAGGCCGACGCCGATCCGCGCCTGGTTCATCATCGTGAACATGCAGGCCATGCCGCGATTTTCCTCGCCGATAAGGTAACCGACCGCGCCGCCCTGATCGCCCATCGTCATGGTGCAGGTCGGCGAGGCGTGCATGGCGAGCTTGTGCTCGATGCCGGACGCAAAGATATCGTTGCGCGCGCCCAGCGTGCCGTCTTCGTTGACGAGGAATTTCGGGATCAGGAACAGCGAGATACCGCGGGTGCCGGGGGGGCATCGGGCAATCGCGCCAGCACGAAATGCACGATATTGTCGGTCATGTCGTGGTCGCCATAGGTGATGTAGATCTTGGTGCCGAAAATGCGGTAGCTGCCGTCGTCGGCGCGTTCGGCGCGACTGCGCAGCGCACCGACGTCGGAGCCGGCCTGCGGTTCGGTCAGTTGCATGGTACCGGTCCAGTCGCCGGACACCAGCTTCTCGAGATAGATCTTTTTCAATGCGTCGCTGCCATGGGCGTCGAGCGCCTCGATGGCGGAGAGCGTCAGCAGCGGGCACAGGCCGAACGCCATGTTCGCCGCGCTCCAGATCTCGGTGCAGGCGGCGTTGATCGCCAGCGGCAGGCCCTGGCCGCCAAACGCCTCCGGTCCGGACACCGCGTTCCAGCCGGCCGCGGTCCAGCGCTGGTAGGCATCCGGCCAACCCGGCGCGGTGGTGACCTGGCCCCCGGCCAGCGTGATGCCGTTCTTGTCGCCGACGCGGTTCAGCGGCGCCAGCACCTCGGTGGCGAAGCGACCGGCCTCTTCCAGCACGGTGGCGGCCATGTCGCTGTCAAACTCGCCATAATGGCCGGCTTGCAGCGCGGCCCGCAGCCCCGCGCCATGGTTGAGGGCCAGCAACATGTCGTGGATCGGGGCGCGGTAGGTCATGACCGGTTCTCATGGGCTGGGGTGGAGCCGTCTTTTATCGTCTTCACACGAAACCGCGCCGCCCTCAACACACCATCCGGCTAATTCGGTCGCGGCAACAATGCCGCGGAGGTGGTTGAAATGGCGGAGGTCTCTCTATAGACCGGCGTAGCCGGGGAAACCGCGCGGATGTGCCTCCGCCGGAATCCGCACGGCCTGATGGGGCGTCGCCAAGTGGTAAGGCAGGGGATTTTGATTCCCCCATGCGGAGGTTCGAATCCTCCCGCCCCAGCCAAACACAAATAAAATCAATGGCTTGTTGTTTTTTTTATTCCAAAAATATGTTTGCCCCATTCCTTCGGAATCGGGTTTCGACGATATCGCGGTCACGGAAGCGGATTTTTTGTCGGTCTGAGCAAGT
>JACMOT010000004.1 GCA_014377915.1 Tardiphaga sp. | reverse complement strand
TCGGCTGTACACCTCGGAGCTCTGGCAAGGCCTATCCGCGACCGAACGCGCACGGTTTTCGCGGCATTTGCGGTCGATCTGGCTGGCGCACCGGCACCGGCTGGCGCCGGATGTCGCGGAGCTCCTGGAGGAACTGCAACGCGAGAAACGCCTGCGCGTGATCGCCGGGCGCGTGACCGCAGCGACCGCCACGGCGACCGGCCATGACGTCACGCTGCGGCGGCGCGGAAACGGCACGCTCGATCTTGCCACCCAGTGGATCCTGAACTGCACCGGACCGGAGGAGCGATACGACAGGATCGATGATCCGCTGGTGCAATCTCTACTCGCCTCCGGCCGCGTCCGCCCGGGTCCGAACGGGCTCGGGCTCGATGTCGATGCCGGCTGCCGTCTGATCGACCGTGCCGGCAATCCACAAACCGGCTTCTTTGCGATCGGTCCGGCAACCCGTGGCACGTTCTGGGAGGTCACGGCGGCGACGAATATCCGCAAGCAGCTGCTCGGGGTGGCGGAGGCCCTGTAACGGCCGACGCCCCAGCTGCGCGGCGCGCTCCCCGGCGACGGATTCGTGACCTTTCCATGAAAATTGATGTTTCTCATTTGCTGAGAACCCTATCTTGGATTAGTAGACGTCCAGCGCCGACGATCATCGTCGGTGCGCGGATACAACCGGCGGTCGCCATTGGCGGGCGGCGCTGTTGTCCATCGGAGGCTGTGTTGGCCACAAAGAAGACCGCCCTGGCGCCGCTACCTGACGAGCCATTGCGGACCATCGCCGCCGACGGCAGCTCCCGCAAAGTACTCCGCGCGCTGCTGGCGTTCTCCGTCGACAAGCCCCGGCATTCGGCGGAGAGCCTGGCCGAACAGATCGGCGTGCCGCTGTCCTCCACCTATCGCTATATCGGAATCCTGCGCGAGGCCGAGCTGATCGACGAGGACGGCCGTGGCTGCTTTGTGCTGGCACCGCGCGTGATCGGACTGGCCCAGGCCGCGCGCGCCGGAACGGACCTTGCGTCGGTAGCCCGCCCGTTCATGAAGCGGATCGCCCAGGAGGCCGGCGAAACCATCATTCTCATTCGGCGGTCCGGCGACCGCGCAGTATGCATCGAACGCGCAGAATCGTCGTCCCGGATCCGGTTGACCTTCGAAGTCGGCACCGCGCTACCGCTGCATCGCGGCGCCGGGCCAAAATTGCTGCTTGCGCATCTGCCACCGGACGACTGCGACGCCACGCTGTGCGACGCGATCGCCCGGGAGCCGGCCTTTGCCACACAGCGCAGGGCGCTGCAGCGCGAACTCGCCATAATCCGGGAACAGGGCTGGGCGGAATCGCGCGCTGAAATCACGCCGCATGTCTATGCCGCCGCGGTCGGCATCCGCGATGTCAACGGCGTGGTGGCCGCGCTCTCCTTCGTGGCGCCAGCGTTCCGGATGCCGAAGGCCAGCCAGATCATGCTGCGCGAGCAGTTGCAACGGGTGGCGGGCGAGATCACCAAGGCCTACGCGACCGTGACCTTTTGAGCTCGAGCGCGGCGCCCGCGATCGGCTATCGCACTTTTCCGCCGTAGCGGCGAGGCAAGCAGCAATAGCCCCTCGGCCACCGCGCCGCGGGTGAAACGGTGCCGTGACTAGTCTTGATCGTTGAATGAAAGGCCGGGCGGGAGTCAGTCTAGTGAATACCGACGCCGACCAGCCGATCGACCAGCGCGCGATCTGCGATCAACGCCGCCGGAGCGCCTGCCCAGCTGATCTGGCCACGCTCCATCACCATCACGCTGTCGGCGAAGCCGAGCGCGCGTTCGATCTGCTGCTCGACCAGGATGATGGTGACTTCATTGCTCGCCGCCAACTGTCCGAGCAGCAGCATCAATTCATCGCAGATCACCGGCGCCAGCCCTTCAAGCGGCTCGTCCAGTAACAATATGCTCGGCTTGCCAAGCAGCGTGCGCGCCATCGCCAGCATCTGCAGCTCGCCACCGGACAGCTGCTTGCCATAATTACCGCGACGCTCGCGCAAGCGCGGAAACATCTCATAAGCTTCCGCCAGCGCCGCAGCCGGCCGGCCCTTCAGCCCGGTACGCAGATTTTCTTCGACCGTCAGCGATGAAAAGATATCGCGGGTCTGTGGCACGTAGCCAAAGCCGAGATCGGCTCGTGCGGAGGTGCGACGGCCGGTAATATCCTGATCACCGATGTTGATCCGGCCGCCATGCCGCGTGGTCAGTCCCATCAAACTCGCCAGCAGAGTCGTCTTGCCCATGCCATTGCGGCCGAGCACCGCAAGACGACCGCCAGCCTTCACCGAGAAGGTCACGCCTTCCATGATCCTGATCGGGCCATAACCGGCGCAGAGGCCGTCAACTTCAAGGGACGCGGCGGGCATCGGCATAGCTCCCGAGATAGGCGCGGCGCACGCCAGGATCGGCGGTGACTTCCGCCGGCGATCCCTCGAAGATCAACCGTCCGGCCGCCAGCACCAGAACGCGACTGGCGAATTTGAATACCAGGTCCATGTCGTGCTCGATCATCAGCACGGCGATGTCAGCAGGAAGCTGATTAATCGCCTCCAGGATTTTCGGCGCCTCGTCATGCGGCACGCCGGCGGCGGGTTCGTCGAGCAACAGCACCCTGGGCCGCAAGGCGACGGCGATGGCGAGTTCGATCAGCCGTTGCTGGCCATAAGCCAATTCAATCACCTGGCGATAAGCCAGCCGATCCAGGCCGAGGCTGGCGAGGATCTCGCACCATTCAACACGCACGTCAGGCAATTCCGTCGCGCTGGAGAAAAACCGTTTGCTGATCCGTCGACGCTGCATAATCGCCAGCGCGACGTTGTCGGCAACCGTCAGGTTTTGAAACAGCCGCGTCGTCTGGAAGGTCCGCACTAGTCCGCGGCGCACACGCTCGGGAATGCCGAGGTCGGTGATGTCATCATCGCCCATCAGGAAGCGGCCCGCGCTTGGCGCCAGATCGCCGGTGATGAGATTGACGAGTGTGGTCTTGCCGGCGCCGTTCGGCCCGATCAATGCGACGCGGTCACCGGCGCCGAGGCTGAAACTGACGTCATTGGTTACCTTGAGCCCGCCAAAAGCCAGCGAAACATGACGCGCTTCGAGCAGCACGGTCATGACGCCCTGCCCTTGACGCGCGCCGCCAGCTTCAACACTGGCGTGATCAGTCCCTTTGGCGCGAACAGCACGATCCCGATCAGCAGCAGGCCGACCAGCATCATCCAGTGAAACGGATTGGCCGCCGCGACGATGTGCTCGAAAATCATGAAGATCACCGTGCCTCCCAGCGCGCCCCAGAGATGGCCGGCGCCGCCCAGCACCAGCATCACCAGCACTTCGGCGGAGCGCTCGAAACTGACGCTGTCGAGCCCCACCACGCCGGTGCTGATCGCGGTCAGAGCGCCACCGACGCCGGCGACCGCACCGGAGACGCCGTACATGATGACCAGACGCGGATATATCGCGACGCCGATCATCTTCGCGCGCAGATCGTCATCCTTGATAGCGCGGCACATCAACCCGAACGGCGATCGGGAAAACCGTGTCAGCGCCACGAAGACAATGACGAGCGCCGCCAGTGAAAACAGAAACGCGGTGCGGCTGTACATGTCGAAATGATAGATGCCGAACACTTTTCCGGGTGCGATGCCGGACAGGCCGTCGCTACCGCCGGTCAGCCATTGCAGCTTGTTGGCGAGCGCCGCCACCAACTGGCCGACCGCGATCGACAGCACCAGTTGCGGCAAGCCGCGGAAGCGCGCGATCAGCGCGCCGGAAATCACCCCCATCAGCGTGCCGGCAACAATGCCGACCATCAGCAGCGCGATCGGGTCGGTCACACCGCGGACGCAGGCGATGCCGGCGGCATAGGCGGCAACGCCGAACAACGCGGCATGTCCGAGGGTGGCGATGCCGCAATAGCCGGTGACCAGATCCAGCGATAGCACCAGGAAGGCAATACCGATCAGCCGCGTCAGAAACGCCAGATCGTCGGGAAACAGATAATAGCCGATGCCACCGAGCACGGCGATGGCCAGCGCGCCGCCCGCTTCCGGCGCAAAAGGAATCTGACGTTTCGCCGGGACGTGGTTGGCGATCAATCCGGTCATGCGTGCGACCTGCCGAACAGGCCATGCGGAAACAGGAACACGATGCAGATCACCGCCAGGTAAAAGAAGAATTCGCCGAATTCCGGCGCCAGATATTTGCCGGTGGTGTCGGCCAGACCCAGCAGCATCGACGCCGACAGCGCTCCCATGATCGAGCCGGCGCCGCCGACCGACACCACGACGAGGAACGTCACCATATAGCGCAGCGCGTAGAACGGTTCGATCGGCAGGATCTCGGCACCGACCACGCCGCCGAAGGCGCCGAGTCCGATCGCCAGCGCGAAGGTGACCGCATAGACGATCTCGGTGCGGATGCCGAGCGCGTCCGCCATGCCGCTGTGATCGACCGAGGCGCGCAAGCGGATGCCGAATTCGGTCTTCTCGATCAGCCACCACAGCGACAGCGCCGTGACGACGCCGCAGGCGATCACGAACAGCCGGTGCGTCGGGATCGAACGGAAGCCGATGTCGAGCGGGCCGTTCAGCAGCGGCGGCAGCGGAATCGATTTCAGCGACGGACCGAAGGTGAAATTCACCACGCCGATGATGAAGAAGGTGATGCCGATGGTCATCAGCACCTGGATCAGCGGATCCGATTTGCGGTAGATGCGGCGATACAGCAGCAGTTCGAACGGGATCGAGACGATAATGGTACCGATCACCGCCAGCAGAATTGCGACGCCATAATGCACATGCAGATTGGAGATCGCGTAGGAAGCCAGGTAACCGCCGATCATGGCAAAGGCGCCATGCGCCAGATTCACGACGCGCATCAACCCCATCATGATCGACAGGCCGATCGAGATGATGAACAGCACCATGCCATAGGCGATGGCGTCGGTGAGGATGCTGAAAGTGAGGCGCATGGTCTATCTATGCCGCGGGCACGGTAAATTGCCAATCCGCGCGCTGCGACCTGGCGTCATGCACCACCTCGCCGCGCAGCATGGTCAGCAGCACTTTTGTCTGGCGCAGTTCGGAGCCACTGGCCGCAAAGGGATCGCGGTCGATCGCAATCAGGTCGGCCGCCATGCCAGGCAACAACGTGCCGCGCCAGGCTTCATGCTTCATGGCAAAAGCGCCACCGACCGTGTAGCTGTGAATCGCTTCGCGGACGCTAATCGCCTCTCGCGGCCCAATCGGCGCGCCGCTATCGGCGGCGCGGAACGCCGCGTCGGCGATGCCGTCCCACGGCGAGAATGATCCCGTCGGCGCGTCCGAGGTGGCGACATAGCCGACGCCGGCGTCGATGACGCTGCGGCCCGGATAGCAGGCCTCGGCGCGGGGGCCGAAGGCGCCGGCGATCGAGCGCCGCATCCGGGTCAAGAAACTCGGCTGCGTGACGACCAGCGCGCCGAGCGCCTTCATACGGGCGAGACCGCCAACAGGCGGGACGAAATAATGCTCGATGCGATGGCGCGAATCGACGCGCGGATGCGCGGTCTGCGCCTTCTCATAGGCTTCGATGACGCAGTCGATCGCGCGGTCACCGCAAGCGTGAACCGCGACCTGCCAGCCCGCTTCATGAGCTTCGCCGATCACCCGTTGCAGGTCGATTGGCTCGCGCATGAACAGGCCGCGCGCTGGCCTATCGAAAAAGTCCTCGCTAACAGCCGCGGTACGCGCACCAACAATGCCATCGGCAAAGTATTTCAGCGTGATCGCCTGCCAGTCGGGATGTTCCGTCGGCACGAGGCCGCGCGTCGCGGCCTCATGGGGATCGAGCTGGTACATGAAACCGAGCCGCAACGGCAGCGGGCCGCTGTCATGGATTTCGTGCCAGATCGCGAATTCCTCATCGTAGCCGACGGTGAACCCGACCGCCGCCTCGACAACGGCGGTCAGGCCGAGGCGGACGCTGTCGTCAATGGCTTGGCGCAGCGCATCGACCAGTTCGGCAGGGTCCATCGGCGGCGCGGCGCGAAACAACTGTTCGGCCGCGGTTTCCATGGCGCTGCCGTCGAGCCGGCCATCACCGTCGCGGCCGAAGCCGCCACCATCGGGGTCGCCGATCGCATCATCAATATCGAAAAAGCGCAGCGCGGCGCTGTTGGCGACCGCGACGTGACCGCAAAAGCGGCGCACCAGCACGGGGTGGTCGGGTATCGACGCGTCGAGTTCGGCGCGCGTCGGCAGGCGATGTTCGGCAAGGCCGTTTTCATCGAGACCGGCGGCGTAGACCCATTTGTCGGGCGTGATGATTTGCGCGCGGGCGGCAAGCAGCTTCAGCACCGCGGCGATGTCCGCGGCATCGCGCGGCGATACCGGGACCTGCAGCCGCGCATGGGCGATGGCGAACAGATGGATATGCGCATCGGTGAGGCCCGGCAGGACGACGGCACCGTTCAGATCGATAGTCTGGTCGGTGCGCGGCGCGTCACTTCGGGCGCCGATCCACAGCACCTTGCCATCCGCCACGACGATGCTGTCGGCGGGCGTCTCGTCCCACGCTGAGCGATGGATGCGGCCATTGGTGAGCAGGATGGAGCGCGCGGCGGGCATGTGGGGAAATCTCTGCAAAGCGAAGCGACTGTAGTTGTCATTCCGGGGCGCGAGCGCTCCAGCGCGAGCGAACCCGGAATCCCGGCATATTCATCGCATCACATCGAGGTTCCGGGTT
The DNA here is from genome assembly GCA_014377915.1 of Tardiphaga sp. The sequence continues at coordinate 15,831 of JACMOT010000004.1, read as the reverse complement.
CAGTCGCAGCTGACGCTGCTCCTGCCCCGGAACGACAGCGTGGGGCGGGTAGTCACGTCAAGGTTCCGGGTTCACTTAAGCTTTGCCCTCGCGCCCCGGAACGACGAGCTTCTGTTACTTCTTGCTGAGCGCCCAATCCGGCTGGTCGGCAAACACGGTGTCGCTTTCCTTGTTGATCAGCTTGCCGTCCACCCTGGTCACGGTGCGCAGATAGACGTTCTGGCGGATGTGGCGGGTGTCGGGGTCGATCGACACCGGGCCGCGCGGGCTGGTCCACTTCATGCCCTTGACGGCGGCAATGGCCTTTTCCGGATCGCGCTTTCCATCGGTAGCCTCGATCATCCTGTAGATCACCCGGGCGCCGTCATAGGCCGCGACGCCGGTCATGGCGACGTCCTCGACCTTGCCGCCGTTCTTTACGATCGACGCCAGAAACGCCTTGTTCTCCGGACTGTCGTGCGAAACCGCGTAGTGATAGGTCGACAGCACACCCAGCGCGCTGTCGCCGATGCTCGGTAGATCGATCTCGGTGACGATGTCACCGGTCGACATCATCTTGACGCCATCTGCCTTGAGGCCATTGTCGACATAGGCCTTGAAGAACCCGAAGGTCGGCGGTCCCGACGGCAGGAAGCAGAAAATGGTGTCGGCACCGGCGGCCTTGATGCGCTGCATGATCGGGCTGAAATCGGTAGTGTTCATCGGAATGCGGATCGCCTCGACCACGGCACCGCCATCGGCCTCGAAGGTCTTCCTGAAGGCCGCTTCGGCATCGATGCCCGGGCCGTAGTCGCTGACTGCGATGGCAACCTTCCTGGAGCCGTTCTTGAACGCGATATTGGCGGCCGGCACGGTGTTCTGCCACATCGTGAACGAGGTGCGCACGATATAGGGGCTCTTCTCGACGATCGACGAGGTCGCAGCATTCAGCACCACCAGCGGCGTCTTCGACTCCTCCAGCAGCGGCGCCACCGCCATCGCGTTCCGCGTGAAATAGATCCCGGCGAGATATTGCACCTTGTCCTTGACGATCAGCTCCTGCGCCAGCGCCTTGGACTTGGCCGGGTTGGGGCCTTCCTCGTCCCTGTAGACGAACTCGACGGTGTGGTTGCCGACCTTATTGCCGTGCTCGGCGACATAGGCGTCGATGCCCATCTTGTAATTCGCGCCGAACAGCGCGTACGGCCCGGACAGCGTGCCGATGACGCCGACCTTAATGACGTCGGCGGAGGCGGGACCCGTCATCAGCGCTAGAATGGCGACGGACAGGATCAATTTGGTGGATCGGGTCATGGATGCAGTCCTCGTTACGGCGGATCAAACATTGTCGGAAGAAGCGTATTCAATAAACGTGCCGGTTAGGCCGTCAGAACATCTCGAAATATTCGCGCTGCTCCCAGTCGGATACTTCCGCCTGGAAACGATCGATCTCGGCGTTCTTGATATGGGTGTAGTAGTCGACCATGGTTGCGCCCATCTTGTCGCGAAAAAACGAGTCGTCCTTCAGCGCAAAGACGGCCTCGCGCAGCGATTTCGGCAGCAGCGGCGCGTTGCTCTCATAGGGCGTATCAGCCGATGGGCCAGGATCGAGCGCGCGGTCGACGCCGTCGAGGCCGGCCAGAATTTGCGACGACATATAAAGGTAGGGATTGGCCGCGGGCTCACCGACGCGGTTTTCCAGCCGCGTCGCGGAATCGCCGGCGCCGCCGAGCACGCGAATCATCGCGCCGCGGTTGTCGCGGCCCCAGATCGCGCGGTCCGGCGCCAGCGAATAGGAGCGATAGCGCTTGTAGCCGTTAATGGTCGGCGTGGTGAACACGGTGGCCGCGCGCGCATGCGCCAGAAGGCCGGCGAGGTAGCCGCGACCGAACGGCGACAGCGCCTCGCTCGGGTCATCCGACATGAACGCATTCCTGCCGGTGTCACGCGACACGATCGACTGGTGCAGGTGCCAGCCCGATGAAACCACGTTCGGAATTTTCGGCCGGCACATGAAGGTGGCGTGGTAGCCGCGACGATGGCAGATCTGCTTGACCGCGGAGCGAAACAGCACCATGGAATCGGCCGGCGTCAGGCCGACCGTGGGCGCGAAAGTGAACTCGCACTGGCTCGGACCATATTCGACTTCGACCGATCGCAGTGGCAGGCCGAGCGCCAGCACATCGCGGCGGATGAATTCGAGCACCGGCTCCATCTGGTCGTAGCGTTGCTCGGTGAGGTATTGATAACCATGCGATAGCAGGCTGACCTCCGGCGGGCGGCCGGGCTGGCCGGCATCCTCCGGCGCCATCCGGGTTTCTTCATTCCTGAAGATGTGGCATTCGACCTCGAGACCGGCGACGAAGTCATAACCGCGCCGGGTGAGATCGGCGAGCACGCCCTTGTAGAGGTTGCGGGTGGCGAACGGCACCGGGCGGCCATCGGCGAAGTGTACGTCGCACAACAGCCAGCCGGTCGCCTCGACCCAGGGCAGCACGCGAAACGTCAGCGGATCAGCGATCATCAGCGCGTCGGCGGCGCCCTGCATTTCAGGGATGCCGAAGCCGCCGCCGGCGGGGAACACCGGAAACACCGATTTGTGCGAGGTGTCCTTGGCGAACATCGTGGTGGTGATGCTGCAGCCATTTTCGAGGCACCGCAGCGCCTCCTCCGCGATCAGCGTCTTGCCGCGCAGGATGCCATGCTGATCCGGAAACGACAGCCGGATCACTTCAAGTTTCTGCTCCTCGACAATGCGGCGAAGCCGGACGGCGGCGTCCTTCTGTTCTGCGGACCACAGGCCGTGGCGTTCGACGAAACTCAACGCAGTCTCCTCAACTCGTAGGGCGGGCAAAGGCGCTTTAACGTCGTGCTCACGCATGGCAACGTGTATTGAAGGACGCTCACTCGGCTGCCGACAGATGCGTGACGGTGGCCGACGTCTCGTTCGGCACCGGCGCGGCCCACGGCGCACCGCGACGGCGGGCGACGTCGACTTCCATCCAGTAGGTTTCCCAGCCCCTGGTCGGGCCGATGCCGTCCATGGTGCCGGGCCCCTGGATGCTGCGCGCATTGGCTTCATCGAGGACCATCATCGGCTTCTGGCCGCCGGCGACCTTTTCGATTTCCTGCCGCAGCAGCTTGCGATAGGCGATGATCGCCTTGTCGGAGGAGCCGAGATGCTCGCGGGTACGATCCTGGATCCGGCCCATCGATTCCACCGCCCACTGGTCGTGGACATTGATGTCGGCGCCCATGCCGGTATAGGTCTCGTGCGCCTGCTCGTGCGGATCGAAGCCGTAATCATTGCCGCGGTTCTTGCGCGAGGTGTAGAGCGGCAGTTCGTAGAGTTCGAGGCGCTGGGCCAGCATCTTCGCCTTGTCGACCGGCTTGGTGTAGCTGGTGAAGATCGCATACCAGTAACAGTTCTCGTCATCGACCGGTACGTGCCATTGCGAGATGGTCATCTCGGTGCTCAGGGGAATGACGAAGCCGTGCGGAAACACCTGGTTGGTGACGCGCACATGGGTGCGCTCGTCGTCGAGCTGGCGCAGCGCGATCAGCCGCAGGCCGTATTCGGTGCTCTCGACATTGATGATTGGCCGATCATATTCGCGCAGGATCTTGGTCATCGGCAATTCGGAGCCAGCGGAAGCGCCGCGGAACTGCTTGCCATAGGCCGCCGACGTGTCCTCGTCCTCGAAGAAGCGATGCAGGAACGAGGCGTGGGCCGGATCGATGCCGACTTCCAGCGCCTGCAGCCAGTTGCATTCGAACAGCCCCTTGAAGGCAAAGGTGTAGGCCCCGGGCGCGGCGAAGCAATCCAGCTCCGGAAATGCCGGCGGCTCGCCTTCGCCGAGATAGGCCCAGAGGATGCCGCTCTTTTCCTGCACCGGATAGGCACGCTGCTTGATGCCGGCGCAGAGCTTCGAGGTGACGGGCTCGGCCGGAGTCTCCAGGCATTTGCCGTTGACGTCGAACAGCCAGCCATGAAACGCGCAGCGCACGCCACCACCTTCGAGCCGGCCAAAAGCCAGATCAGCGCCGCGATGCGGGCAGTCGCGGTCGAGCAGGCCGTACCTTCCCTGCTCGTCGCGGAAAATGACAAAGTCCTCGCCGAGCAGTCTGACCGGCCGGATCGGGCGCTCGCCTGCCAGTTCATCCACCAGCGCCGCCGGCTGCCAGTAATTGCGCATCAACTTGCCGGCTGGTGCCTTCGGCCCGATCCTGGTGATCAGGTCATTCTGCTCTTGGCTCATCATGGCGAGGACACCTTCGATAGGGCTGACGTGGCAAGCCTATACCCAAGCGGGAAATCGGCTAATTTGTTCGTCTATTGAACTTTTGGGCGATTTTATCAATAGAGAGATTCCAAGCAAGCCAATTCTTCTGGCACGAATTGCCCCGATAACATGCAGTGGCGTGACCGAACGGCGGACGCGCCATCTTGCGTGAAGCGAACACATGTTCGATATACGAGCAGTATTGAGGAGCTTGCGATGCCCGGAACCGTCTCTGTTGTTATCGACGCGATCGAAAGCCTGCGCGCTTGAGCGGGCTGGTGATCATCGGTGCGTCCTATGCAGGCGTGCAGGCCGGCATCAGCGCCCGCGAAAAGGGCTATCAGGCGCCGATCCGCATCGTGGCTGACGAGATTCATTTGCCCTATCAGCGCCCGCCGCTGTCGAAAGCGTTTTTGTCCGGCGGCGTCGCCCACGGCAACCTGATCCTGCGTGGCGACGATTATTTCAAAGCGCAAAACATCGAGATGATGTTGGGCCATCGCGCCATCCGCATCGACCGCGCGGCGAACCAAGTCGAGCTCGAAAGCGGCCAACATCTTGCCTACGACGCACTGCTGATCGCCACCGGCTCGCGCGCGCGGCAGCTTGCGGTGCCGGGCGCTGAACACGCCGGCATCGTCTATCTGCGTACGCTGGACCACGCGATGAACCTGAAGCCGAAGCTCGAGGCGGCGCGCGAGGTCGTGATCATCGGCGGTGGTTTCATCGGGCTCGAAGTCGCGGCCACCGCGGCCAAGGCCGGCAAGAAGGTGGTGATCATCGAAGCCGCGTCGCGGCTGCTGGAGCGCGCGGTCTCGCCGCTGATCTCCGAATTCCTGCGCGATGCCCACCTCGCTCACGGCGTCGATATTCGTTTCAACCAAAGCGTCACCGCCATCGAAAACAGCGGCCCCCTGCATGAGGTCATCTGCTCCAACGGCGACCGCGCGCGCGGCGACCTGATCCTTGCCGGCATTGGCGGCATGCCCAATGATGAGCTGGCATCGGCCGCGGGCGTAATCTGCGCCAACGGCATCGACGTCGACGAATTCGGCCAGAGCAGCGTGCCCAACATCTACGCCGCCGGCGATTGCAGCAACCATCACAATTTGTTTGCCGGCCGCCGCGTGCGGCTTGAATCAGTGCAGAACGCCACCGACCAGGGCAAGGCGGCGGGCGCGGCCATTGCGGGCAAGCCCGAACCCTATATCGCCGTACCGCGGTTCTGGTCCGACCAGTATGATTACAAATTACAGATTGTCGGCCTGTCTGCGCCGGACGATCTGGCGGTCGTGCGCGGCGCCATCGCCGAAGGGAAATTCTCGGTGTTCTATTATCGCGGCGCAAAACTGATGGCGGTGGACAGCATCAACCGGCCGGGCGACCAGATGATCGCACGCCGCTTCATCGCCGCGTCGCTGTCACCGACGCCGGAACAGGCCGCCGACGTCGCGTTCGACCTCAAGCGACTGGAAGCCGTCGCTTGAACCGGGAGCACGCGCCGTGGTGAAGCTGAAGCGCGAAGGCGAGGCGCGCGGCAATACCGACTTCATCGAGAGCCTCGATCGCGGCCTGCGCGTATTCGAACTGTTCGGCGCCGATGCGAGACCGATGACGCTAAGTGATCTCGCCAGGGCCGCCGACCTACCGCGTGCCACCGCGCGCCGCATCCTGTTCACGCTGGAGCGCGCCGGCTTTGTATCCAGCGACGGCAAGCTGTTCAGCCTGACGCCGCGGGTGCTGGTGCTGGCGGCGGCGTATCTCTCCTCCAACCAGGTCGTCGCCGTGCTGCAGCCCGTGCTCGACCGGTTGTCGAGCGCGGCGCAGGAAATCTCCTCGCTGGCGATCCTCGATGGCGACGAGGTGATCTTCATCGCCCGCGCCAGCCCGGCGCGGGTGTTCTCCGCCGGCATCGACCTCGGCTACCGGCTGCCGGCGTTCTGCACCTCGGTCGGCCGCGCCATGCTCGGCAAATTTTCCAACGCCGACCTCGCGCAGGCCCTCGGTGCCATGCAACGCCGGGCGATGACGCCCTACACCGTCACCGACAAGGAGTTGCTGCTCGCCACCATCATGACCGATCGCGAAAAAGGCTATTCGCTGGTTGACCGCGAGGCCGAGCCCGGCTTCCGCTCGATCTCGGTACCGGTGCGGCGCTATGACGGCGAGATCGTAGCGGCGATCAACATGGGCGCCCATGTCGACCGCATCTCCACCGGCGAGATGATCGACCGCTTTTTGCCGATGCTGCGCGAGGCGTCGGACTCGGTGAAGTCACTGCTGCTATAGATACTCAATCGCCTGCGGCCGACATTGCGAGGAGCTCTCGCGACGAAACAATCCAGTTCTTACGGAGCTTGTGACCTCTGGATCGCCGCATCGCGGAGTTTATCGGTCCGGCGAAGCCGAACCCGCTGGCTCCTCGCAATGACGGCGGAGACGCCTGATCGTCCCAAGGAATTGAGCCATGCCGCATATCATCATCGAACATTCCACCGACGGCCATGGCAGTCTGGACGCCGCCAGCCTGATGCAGTCGCTGCATGACGCCGCCGCGGCGACCGGCGTGGTACAGGCTGCCGATCTCAAGATCCGTGCAACGGCGTTCGAACACTATCTGGTGGCCGGGCGGCGCGACGGCTTCTGCCACGTGTCGCTGTATTTGCTGGAAGGCCGCACGCCGGAGCAGAAGGTGCTGCTGAGCGAGGCGCTGCGTGCGGCGATGGTTCGACTGTTGCCGGCGACGAAAAGCCTCAGTGTCGACATCCGCGACATGGATGCGGTGGCCTACAAGAAGCGGCTGCTCGAGTGACGCGTCGTCATTCCGGGGCGCGAACGGCACCAGCCGCGAGCGAACCCGGAATGACAGCGCGAAACGACAACGGCGCGGCACTCCGCAGAATGCCGCGCCGTTCTCTATTCACTTGCTGCGGCCGCCTTGCGGCGACCGCGGGTCAGATCAGACCGCGTCCTTGGCGGCCTTGACCGGACGGGCGCGCACGATCTTGCGGGCCGGCTTGGCCTTGAACACCATCGGCTCGCCATTGAAGGGGTTGGTGCCCTTGCGCGCCTTGGTGGCGGGCTTCTTGATAACGACGAACTTGGCGAAGCCGGGGACCAGGAAGACGCCGTTCTTCTTGAGTTCCTTGTAGCCGATCACGGCCAGGGTCTCGAGAACGCCCTTGACGTCCTTCTTGGTCAGATCGACGTGGGCCTCGTTGATTTTCTCGATCAGCTGCGACTTCGTCATTTGGTCGGCCATGGTGCACCTTTGTTTCCGTGATTCGGTGAAACAAACACTATGGGGAAACGCGGCAAAAAACCCCTACTCCGTGAGATTTTCACAGATTTCGTCGGATATACTAGCGTTTTGGGGCCCGCATGGCGTGATTCGGCTTGTGCGACAGGGTTTGCGACACCCGACAAGCCCAAAACCTACAGCCAAAGGGTCTACAGATTCGGATTTACGCGCGGCATGCGAGCGTTCCCCCTGTGCCGCCCGTTACCAGAGCGTCTGCCTTGCCCGCTCCGGCCAGACCCGGTCGTATTCCGCCCCGCCAACCCTGCTCTCGCTCATCTCCGCCAGGATTTGTCCGGGGCTAGGCAGCGTCGCGGTATCGACGCGCTTGTCCGGGTTCCACAGCTCGGAGCGCACGATGGCGCGGGCACACTGGAAATAGATTTCACCGACGGTCATGACGATCACCGAACGCGGCGGCTTGCAGTCCACCGCGAAGGACGCCAGCAGATCCGGCTCGACCGACAGCTGCGCGGTGCCGTTGATGCGCAGCGTGGTGCCGGCGCCGGGGATCAGGAACAGCAGGGCCACGCGGGGGTCGCGCACGATATTCCGCAGCGAGTCGACGCGGTTGTTGCCGCGGCGATCCGGCAACATCAGGGTGTTGTCGTCGTGAATGCGGACGAAGCCCGGCAAATCGCCGCGCGGCGAGCAGTCCAGCCCTTCCGGGCCGGCGGTGGCCAGCGCGACGAAGGGCGAGACCTCGATCAGCCGGCGATAGGACGGCGTGATCCGGTCCGCGACCTTGGCGGTCGAGGCTTCGCCAATGCTGGCCCATTCGCCGTAGATCTGTTCGAGCTGTTCAATGGTGGTGATCACGGACATCAGGAACCTCCTCTGGAAGCGCGGGTCGCCGCCGCCCCTTATTAGCCACGGATGGCCCGAACGAATTCATTGGCATGATGTTCGGCGGGCCCGACATTCTGGATCCTCACCTCGGGCGCGGCGTCGCCGACGTCGCGGCGCAGCCGTTCCCCGACGGGGCCGTCGCTGGAACGACCGCGCGACGCCAGCCGCGCGGCCAGAACGTCCGGCGGCGCGGTGATCAACACCACCACCACATCGGCATAGGCCATCCGAAGGCTTGGGATCATCGTACGCGAGATATTGGCGACGACGCAGCGTCCGGCACGGATCTCATCGTCGATGCTCCCCGGCAGCGCGTAGCTCAAGCCATGGGCTTCCCAGTCCGCGGCGAACTCGCCACGCGCCCGCGCCTGCGCAAACGCCGCTGACGAGACCTGCAGATTATTTTCATAGGCGGAGGCCTCGCGCGTCACCACGCGGCGCGCAAACACCACGGTGTCATCGCCGGCGCAGGCGGCCCGCGCGAGATCGATCAGCGTATCCTTGCCGGCGCCGGACGGCCCGACCACCAGCACCAGCCGGCCGGGACCGATCTTCGCGAGCCCGACCTCGGATATCGCCGAAATATCGGTCATGCCACCCGATGCCCCTCGCGCCAGACGCTGCGCACCACCGGCAGATCACGCGCCACATGGACGCGGATCATGTCGGCGCGCTTGCCGACCGCGATCTCGCCGCGGTCCGACAGGCCGACCGCCTCGGCGGGACGTTTGGTCACCGTGCGCACGGCAGCCGCGAGATCGATCGAGGGGACGCGGTCCGGCAGCTGCAGCGCCGCCATCAGCAGGCTGGACGGGATGTAATCCGACGACAGGATATCGAGCAGGCCTTCGCGCGCCAGATCGATGGCGGCGATGTTGCCGGAATGCGAGCCGTTGCGCACCACATTCGGCGCCCCCATCAGGATGCCGACGCCAGCCGCGTGCAGGCCGCGCGCGGCCTCCAGCGTGGTCGGGAATTCGGCGACCGAGACGCCGTCGCGGAGCGCGTCCACGACGTTCTCGTCGGTGGTGTCGTCATGGCTGGCCAGAGGAATGCTGTGCCGCTGCGCCAGCGCCACGATGTCGCGCATGTTGTCGGCGGCATAGAGCCGCTGGTATTCGAACCGCTGCGCGAACAATTCGTCGAGTTCGGCGTCGGTCTTGCCGGCGCCCTTGCCGCGATAATAGGTCCGCAGCTTGGCCTCGTCGCGAAACTGGCGCTGCCCCGGCGTGTGGTCCATCAGCGACAGTAGCCGCACGTCGGGCCGGCCAATCAATTCCCTGCATTCATCGACCACGCTGGGCATCGGAATCTCGCAGCGCAGATGCAGGAAGTGATCAGCGCGCAGCAGGTCGGCGTCACGCGCGGATGAAATGGCCTCGGCCAACAGGCCGGCGTGGCCGTCGGCCTCCTCGGCCCCCTTCTCGCGCCACACCCGCAATGAATCCAGCACTGTCGTGATGCCCGAGGTCGCGAGCTGCCCGTCATAGGAAATCACCGCGGCCACCGGATCCCAGAACACTTTTGGCCGCGGCACGAAATGCGCCTCGAGATGGTCGGTGTGCAGCTCGATCAGGCCGGGCATGATCAGGTCACCATGGGCGTCGTCGGCCCCCGCCGGCGCGTCGCCCTCACCGAACTCCGCGATCTTGCCATCGGCGAAGGCGATCCAGCCCTGTTCGATGACCCGATCTGCCAGCACGATTTTCGCGTTCCCGATCAATGTTTCCTTATGTGTCGTTTTCATCTTCTTCTTTCTCAGGCGTTCGCGGCGAACGATGTCACATCGACCAGCCGGTCAGCAATCAGATGACGGACTTCGTCGTCATGGACAATGGCGACCATGGCGACGCCGGCGCGCTTCTTCTCGGCGACCAGATCGACCACCACGGCGCGGTTGGCGGCGTCCAGCGAGGCGGTCGGTTCGTCGAGCAGCAGGATCGGCAGATCGGAGATGAAACCGCGCGCGATATTGACGCGTTGCTGCTCGCCGCCGGAGAAAGTCGAGGGCGGCAGCTTCCACAGCCGAACTGGAATATTGAGTTTTCGCAACAGCACAGCCGCCCGCTCGCGCGCTTCGTCGCGCGCCACGCCCGCGGCAAGCAGCGGCTCCGCGACGACATCCAAAGAAGCAACCCGCGGCACGGCACGCAAAAACTGACTGACATAGCCGATAGTATTGCGGCGGACGCTGAGGATCTGCCGCGGCTCGGCGGTAACGAGATCGATCGGCATGCCCAGATGCTGAACATTGATGGCGCCGCCATCGCAGCGATAATTGCCGAAAATCATCTTCAGGATCGAGGATTTCCCCGCCCCCGAAGGACCTGACAGCACGACGCATTCGCCGGGCGCTACGTGAAACGACACGCCGCGTACCACGGGAAGGCGAATGCCGTCCTGCAGGTGCATCACAAAGGTCTTTTCCGCGTTGCGGATGTCGATCATTGGAATCATGTGCGCCTCACGCCGGCAGGATCGAGGAAACGAGCAGTTGCGTATAGGGCTCGCGGGGATCGTCGAGCACCTGGTCGGTCAGGCCGGTCTCGATGACACGGCCGCCCTGCATCACCATCACCCGGTGCGACAGCAACCGCGCCACCGCCAGATCATGGGTGACGACAATCGCGGCGAGGCCGAGTTCGCTGACTAGCGTGCGCATCATATCCAGCAGACGCGCCTGCACCGAGACGTCGAGGCCGCCGGTCGGCTCGTCCATGAATACCAGACGCGGTTCGGTGACCAGATTGCGCGCGATCTGCAGCCGCTGCCGCATGCCGCCGGAATAGGTTTTGGGCGCGTCGTCGATGCGGTCGACCGAAATCTCGACGCGCTCCAGCCAGGACGCGGCGGTCTGCCGGATCTTGCCGTAATGATTATGCCCGACCGCCATCAGCCGCTCGCCGACATTGGCGCCGGCCGACACCCCCATCCGCAGGCCCATCGCCGCGTCCTGATGCACAAAGCCCCAATCGGTACGGAACAAAAACCGCCGTTCGGCCTCGCCGAGGGCGGCGAGATCGCGCATCACGCCGTCGCGCATGCGATAGGCCACCGAGCCGGCGTTCGGCGTCATCTGCGCCGACAGCAATTGCAGTAGCGTCGACTTGCCCGAACCGGATTCACCGACGATCGCCAGCACTTCGCCGGGATACAGCGCAAAGGACACATCGCGGCAGGCGTGCAGCCGGCCAAAGGATTTTGAAAGACCTTCGGCAAGCAACAGCGGCTGGTCGCCATGATCCGGGGCACGGGTCACATTAAGCATGTCGGTTCTCCGCGTAGGGGGCGCTTTCGCTGCCGCGATGGCCGTTGGCCTGCCGCGTCTCGCAGAAATCGGTGTCGGAGCAGACGAACATCCGGCTGCCGGCATTGTCGGTCACGATCTCGTCCAGATAGGAATCGCCGGCGTCGCACAGCGCGCAGCAGGCGTCATGCTTGTAGCGCGTGAACGGATGGTCCTCGAAATCCAGCGATACCACGGATGTAAATGGCGGGATCGCATAGATCCGCTTTTCGCGGCCGGCGCCAAACAGCTGCAGCGCCGGGCAATTGTCCATCTTCGGATTGTCGAACTTCGGCGTCGGCGACGGGTCCATCACATAGCGCGCATTGACCTTGACCGGATAGGCATAAGCGGTGGCGATATGGCCGAAGCGCGCAATGTCCTCATAGAGCTTCACATGCATCAGCCCGTATTCGCCAAGCGCATGCATGCGCCTTGTCTCGGTCTCGCGCGGCTCGAGGAAGCGCAAAGGCTCCGGGATCGGCACCTGGTAGACCAGCACCTGACTCATCTGCAGCGGCGCTTCTGGAATGCGGTGGCGGGTCTGAATCACAGTTGCATCGAGCGTGCTGGTGGTGACGGCAACGCCCGCGGTCTTCTGGAAGAATTTGCGGATCGAGATCGCATTGGTGGTGTCGTCGGAGCCCTGATCGATGACCTTCAACACGTCCCCGGCGCCGAGGATCGCCGCGGTGAGCTGCACGCCGCCGGTGCCCCAGCCATAGGGCATCGGCATCTCGCGCGACGCGAACGGCACCTGATAGCCGGGAATCGCGATCGCTTTCAGGATGGCGCGACGGATCATCCGCTTGGTCTGTTCGTCCAGATAGGCGAAATTATATGTCGGCGCGTTCATTCCGCGGCCTCCTTCATGGCATCGGGCGCGGCATCAGGTTTTTCCTGGGCATCGAAAAACTCTGCGCGGATCTTTCGCAGCAGCCCGAGTTCGGACTGGAAGTCGACGTAATGCGGCAGCTTCAGATGCTCGACAAACCCGGTCGCCTGCACATTGTCGGAATGCGACAGTACGAATTCCTCGTCCTGCGACGGGGCCACGACGTCCTCGCCGAGTTCGCGCGCGCGCAGCGCGCGGTCGACCAGCGCCATCGACATCACCTTTCGCTCGGACTGCCCGAAGGCCAGGCCGTAGCCGCGGGTGAAGCACGGCGCCTCGGTGTCGCTGCCCTTGAACTGGTTGACCATCTGGCATTCGGTCAGCGTGATGGCGCCGAGCGGCACCGCGAAGCCGACATCCTCCGCCATGAACTCCACTTCGACTTCACCGAGACGAATCTCGCCCGCGAACGGATGGTTGCGGCCGTAACCGCGCTGCGACGAATAGCCGAGCGACAACAAAAAGCCTTCGTCGGCACGCGCGAGATTCTGCAGCCGCAGATCGCGGTCCGCCGGAAAACTCAGCGCGTCGCGGGTGAGGTCGCCGACCGCTTGATCCGAATTTTCGGCGGGCGAGGATTCGATCAGGCCATCGCGGCCGAGGATGTCGGTGACGCGCGGCATCACCGCCGGCTGCGCTTCGGCCATCGCAGGCTGCTCGGGCAAGGATTCCCCGGTCAGCACCGGATCGAGCAGCCGGTGCGTATAATCGAACGTCGATCCCAGGATCTGGCCGCCGGGCATATCCTTGAAGGTCGAGGAAATCCGGCGTCTTACCCGCATCTGCGAGGTATCGACGGCCTCGCTGGTGCCAAAGCGCGGCAGCGTCGCGCGGAAGGCACGCAGCAGGAAGATCGCCTCGATCATGTCGCCGCGCGCCTGCTTGATCGCCAGCGCCGCGAGTTCGCGGTCATACAGCGAACCCTCGGTCATGACGCGATCGACGCCGAGGCTGAGCTGCTCGGAGATCTGCGCCAGCGAGACTTCAGGCACGGCGCGGTCACCGCGGCGTTCATGCGCCAGCAAACGATGCGCATTTTCGATGGCGCGTTCGCCACCCTTGACGGCGACATACATGTTCAGCCCTCCTTGGCGACGAGGCGCGTGGTGCGCGGAATCGCGACGATGGAATCATCGGCCACCAAAACGAGATCGATGCCGCGCGGAAACAAGGTGGCATTGAGTGCGAGACGATCGAGCCAGTACGGCAGGTCGATGGTCGCGCGCAAGGTCGCGACGCCGTCGATGCCGGGGCCGCGCAATTCATAGGCAGGGCCGTCGGTCAGGCTCGCAACCTGCAGGATGATGGTGGTCGAGCGGTCAGGATATTCACCCGTACCGAACGAAAAATTGTCGAAATCCGGCAGCTGGCGGGGCTCGCCAATCAAGGCAAAACTGCAAACCGAGGCCCCGGCGATCACCGGCGCGCTGGTGTGAAATTTGATCCACTTGGCGACGTCAGATGTCGCGGCCATGCTGGCGTCGAGCCATACCGGCGTATCCTGATCGAACAGCGTCAGCGCGATCGCGGCCGAGCCGCGCATCAGCGGCGCCGGCACCCCGGAGGCGGCCTCGATGCGCTGAATCTGGCCGGGCCGCGCCATCGCATCCATCACCGAACGGAAGGTGGACTGCGCCGACGCCACCTTGTCCGCGAAACCCGCCGGCATTTCTGCAATCGTGGTCATGATCAGCCCTCTCCGCGCACGAGCGTGTAGAAATCGACTTTGGTAGCCGCGGTCTCGGCTGCCTGGCGCCGCCGGTCATCGGCAATATGCGCACGCAACGGCGCCAGGACCTGCTTCTCCATCGCGTCGGCAAACACCTCGTTCTGGATCAGCGCGTCGCACAGCGCGATCAGGCCGGCTTTTTCGTGATCACGGCCTAGCGTGTAACCGAAGCCGACCTCCCCGCTCGACAGCCGCACCGCGGCGCGCGACACCGTCGCCTCACCGAGATTGAACAATGCGCCGTCGCCACCGATCCGGCCGCGCAGCATCACCAGGCCGTTTTCCGCTTCGCGCAGCGCCTGATGCGCTGGAATGTCGATGGCTACGAGATGGCCGGCGATTTCCGCCGTGGCGGCGTGGACGAGCACCGCCATCGCGGACTGCCGTCGGGTCTGCTGGCCGTTGAGGGAGGCTGCGGTCATGGCTTCCTGGTCCGGTTCAAGTTGTCTATAACGTTAGACAACTTGATAGACCCATGCAATGACCCTTTCGTGACAGCGACATGATTTTTCGCTACCACGGCGCGACAACTTCGTGAGACGACATCATCGTGACCATTCAGGACAGACCGACCGGCGTGGCATTGTGGCGGCAGGTCGCCGACGGCATTGAACGCGACATTGCCGCCGGCCGTTTTCCGGCCGGCGACAAGCTGCCGGGCGAGACGGATATCGCCGAGACCTACCGGGTCAATCGCCACACCGTGCGCCGCGCGCTGGCAACGCTGGCGGAGCGGGGCCTGGTACGCGCCGAGCGCGGCAGCGGCACCTATGTCGAAGCCCCGAAGCTCACCTATCCGCTGCGCTCGCGGACGCGGTTCTCGGAGATCGTCGGCGCCGGCGGCCGCGAGCCGGACGGTCGGCTGATCGATGCCATCACCGAGCCCGCGACCCGCGATCTCGCCAGGCAACTCGGACTGAAGGCCGGCGCGCCGCTGGTCCGGATCGAGGCGCTGCGTTTAGCTGACAAGGCGCCGATCTGCATCGGCACCACCTGGTTTTCCGCGCAACGCTTTCCCGATGCCGCCGAGGTCTATGCCCGGCTGAATTCAACGACAAAGACGCTGGCGCATTACGGCATCCGCGATTATCGAAGACTCTCCACCCGCATCACGGCGGCGGTCGTCGATGCCGCCGACGCCGCCCGGCTCGACCTCGCGCTGGGCCGGCCAATCCTGGTCGTCGACAGCACGGATGTTGATCTGGACGGCACGCCGCTGAAAGTCTCGCGCTCGCGCTTTGTCGCCGAGCGGGTCGAATTCGTGGTGGAGAACGGATAGCGGCCAGTCACCGCGCTCTCCCCCGTCATTGCGAGGAGCCCTTGCGACGAAGCAATCCAGTTTGCGTTTGGGATTTTCTGGATTGCCGCGTCGCAAGGGCTCCTCGCAATGACAGCGGCTACTACAGCGATTACACCACGGCCCTTCGCCCGATGATCGCAAAGCGAAGGCGACTGGAGATGAAGTCGATCGCCGCCACCGCGACCAGAATCATCAGGATCAGGAACGACACT